>NZ_JBEYFS010000197.1:0-22458 GCF_040634475.1 Streptomyces sp. NPDC007095 | reverse complement strand
GACCGCGGCGAGCAGTCGCAGCCGCATCTTCCGACCAAGGCGCAGCGGGTCCTCCAGGCCGCACTCGTCCGGCTGACCGGAGGACGGGACCCTCGGCGCCCGCGGAGCTGATCACCGCCCTGCACGCGGCGCCCACCGGCTCTCTGGAGCTGCGTCTGCGCGAGCTGCGGGCCCGGCTGGAGATGGGCGAACTGGCCAGTGCGAGCAGGGCCCTGGAGGCGCTGGAGGCGGACCACCCCGACGACTGGCGGGTGGTCTGGTACCGGGGCGTCGCGGCCCTGGCGACCGGCGAGCACGAGACCGCGGCGCTGTCCTTCGACGCGATCTACGACGCCTTCCCGGGCGAGCCCGCGCCGAAGCTGGCCCTCGGCCTGTGCGCGGAGGTGCTCGGGCAGCTGGACAACGCGGGCGAGTACTACCGCCTGGTGTGGACGACCGACCCCAGCTATGTCAGCTCGGCGTTCGGCCTGGCCCGCGTACAGCTCGCGGCGGGCGACCGCCGCGGCTCCGTACGCACACTGGAGTCCGTACCGGAGTCGTCGATCCACTACACGGCGGCGCGGGTCGCGGCCGTGCGGGCGCGGCTGCGGCAGCGGCTGGCCGCGGAGGCGGCGGCAGCGGCGTTCCTGGACGATCTGACCGCCGCCGCGGGCCAGGTCGAGGCTCTGGACGGATACGGTCTGGACGCGGTGCGACGCGAGCAGTTGTCGACGGAAGTCCTTGGCTGCGCCCTGGACTGGGTACTCTCCGGTAGCCAGAGTTCCGCCCCGCACTCCGGCGGCGGACGGGTGCTGCTCGGCAGTGAGGTGGACGAGCGCGGTCTGCGTTTCGCACTGGAGCGTTCGTACCGCACGCTGGCCCGCCTCGCGCAGGGCGGCGAGGAGAGGATCGACCTGGTGGAACGTGCCAACCGTTACCGCCCCCGGACGTGGGTGTGATTGATGTCCCAGATGCCCCAGCCGACGGCCCTTTCGCGGTGCCCCAGTTGCGAGGAGCCCCTGGAGACGGGTGACCGTTTCTGCGGTGCGTGCGGGTACGACCTGTCGGCGGTGCCCACACCGCCCCAGGACCACCCCACGATCACCATGAACGGCTCGTCGACACGCCCCTCCGAGGCCGCCGCGTCCCTGGACTGGCCCCTCGCGCCGGAGCCGGCGAGCTCCGACACGCCCGCGCCGGTGCACCGGGCGACCGACATCCGGGGCATGGACTCGGGCGGCTCCGAACTCCCGCACCCGGACACGGAGTCCGCGGGCGACCACCCCTCGGGCGGGCAGCCTTCGGGCGTACGGTTCGACCGGTCCCCGGAACCCGACGAGTACCCGCTCGCCCCGCCGGCCGAAGCCCCCGCCGGGCCCGTCGTCGATCCGCGGACCGCCGGCCTCGCCGCACCCGTCACGCCCCCCGCCGGCACCAAACTGTGCGTCGCCTGCCGCTCCGGCCATGTGGACAGCGACGGCTACTGCGAGAACTGCGGGCACGCCCAGCCGCGCGAACGGGATCACATGGAGCAGGAGTTGGGTGCGGTGGCCGCGGTCAGCGACCGGGGTCTGCGCCACCACCGCAACGAGGACGCGTTCGCGATCTCCTCGACCGCGCTGCCGGACGGCTCCCCCGCGGTCGTCGCGATCGTCTGCGACGGAGTCTCCTCGGCGACCCGCCCCGACGAGGCCTCGCTCGCCGCGTCGCGGGCGGCGGGCGAGGCGCTGCTGGCGGCGCTGCCGCTCGGCACCCACCCGCAGCAGGCCATGCACGAGGCGATCCTCGCGGCCTCCGAGGCCGTCAACTCGCTGGCCGAGGCGCCCCCCGCGCACGAGGAGCACGCCCCGCACCAGAACGCGCCCGCCTGCACCCTCGTCGGCGCCGTCGTCACCCCCGCCCTGCTGATCGTCGGCTGGGTCGGCGACAGCCGCGCCTACTGGGTCCCCGTCGACCGCACTTCGCCCCCCGCCCGGCTCACCGAGGACGACTCCTGGGCCGCGCAGATGGTCGCCGCGGGCCTGATGAGCGAGGCGCAGGCGTACGCCGACGAGCGCGCCCACGCCATCACGGGCTGGCTCGGCGCGGACGCGTACGAACTGGAGCCGCACACCGCTTCTTTCAAGCCGGACCGGCCGGGTGTGGTGGTCGTGTGCACCGACGGACTGTGGAACTACGCGGAGGCGGCCGAGGAGATGGCCGAGGTCGTGCCGCTGGACGCCGCCGAGAGGCCCCTCCACAGCGCCCAGGTCCTGGTGGGTCACGCCCTGGACGGTGGGGGCCACGACAACGTAACAGTGGCCGTCGTCCCGTTCCCGGCCCCGCCGCAGGGGGCAGGATCGGCCTGAGGCCGCGAAAAGGCGCAATCCGTGCCCACGGGGACGGCCTCGGACCGGAGGGGACCGGTCCGCATACAGTCATCGCCTCCGCCAACTACCGGAGGTCTTGAGGGGGACGAAGAAGGCATGGCCAATTTCTCGAAGTCGAACGTGCCGCAGTTCTCGGTCGACGTGTACCAGAACGAGTACCTGCCCGAGGGCGGCCGCGAGGTCAACGCGATCGTCACGGTGAGCGCCACCGGCGGCGGCACCGTCGGGAGCGCGGTCGGCGCGCCCCATCTGTACGCGGCCGGCCGGGGCCCGGACGCCGCCGTGGCGATCATGGTCGACTGTTCCGGCTCGATGGACTACCCGCCGACCAAGATGCGCAACGCCCGCGAGGCCACGGCCGCCGCGATCGACACCCTGCGCGACGGCGTGCACTTCGCGGTGATCGGCGGCACGCACGTGGCCAAGGAGGTCTACCCCGGCAATGGGCGCCTCGCGGTGGCCGACGCGGCGAGCCGCGGCCAGGCCAAGGAGGCGCTGCGCAGGCTGAGCGCGGGCGGCGGTACGGCGATCGGCACCTGGCTGCGCCTCGCCGACCGGCTGCTGTCCTCGGCCGAGGTGTCGATCCGGCACGGCATCCTGCTGACCGACGGCCGCAACGAACACGAGTCGCCGGAGGACCTCAAGGCCGCCCTCGACTCCTGTGCCGGACGTTTCACCTGTGACGCGCGTGGAGTGGGCACGGACTGGGAGGTCAAGGAGGTCACCGGGATCGCCTCGGCGCTGCTCGGCACCGCCGACATCGTCGCGGACCCGGCCGCCCTGTCCGCCGACTTCACACAGATGATGGAGACGGCCATGGGCAAGGAGGTCGCGGACGTCGCGCTGCGCCTGTGGACGCCGGTCGGCACCGAGATCAAGTTCGTCAAGCAAGTGGCCCCCACGGTGAAGGAGCTGACCGACCGTCGCACCGAGGCGGGCCCGCGCGCCGGCGACTACCCCACCGGGTCCTGGGGCGACGAGTCCCGCGACTACCACGTGTGCGTCGAGGTCCCCTTGGCCGGGGTGGGCCAGGAGATGCTGGCCGCCCGGGTCTCGCTCGTCGTGCCGCAGGGCGACGGGGGCGTGCACAACCTGGGCGCCCAGGGGCTCGTCAAGGCCGTGTGGACCGACGACATGGTGGCCTCGACGAGGATCAACGCCCAGGTCGCGCACTACACAGGCCAGGCGGAACTGGCGCAAGTCATCCAACAAGGTCTGGATCTGCGCAAATCGGGAGATGTCGACGGGGCAACGGCCAAGCTGGGCCGCGCCGTTCAGCTCGCGAGCGCGTCGGGCAACGCGGATACTGCGAAACTGCTTGCGAAGGTGGTGGACGTGGTCGACGCCGCGGCAGGTACTGTGCGATTGAAGGCAAGGGTCGAAGCGGCTGACGAAATGACCCTTGAGACACGGTCCACAAAGACTGTTCGTGTAAAGAAGTAGCGAGCCCGGTTCCCGTGGGGAACTGGAGAAACCCGGTCACAACGGCCGGAAAAGGAGAGGGGGAAGCGCCGACATGCCGACCTGCCCGAACGGACACCAGTCGGGTTCCGACGACTGGTGCGAGGTCTGCGGTCACCGCATGGCCGGTGCCGTGCCTCCGCCCCCTCCACCGCCGCCGCCCGCCGCCGGTTACGGCTATCCGCCGCCCGGCTCGCCCCCGCCCTCCGGTCCCGGGGGTCCCGGCGCCCCCGGTGGGCGCCCGCACCTGTCCGCCGTGCCCAATCCCGAGCCGGAGCTCTGCCCGCAGTGCCGTACGCCCCGTGAGGGCGGTGCGCCGTTCTGCGAGGAGTGCCGGTGGAACTTCCTGACGAACACGGCGACCTCGTACACCCCGGCGGCGCCGCGTCCGCAGTCGCCCGCGCCCGGAATGCCCAATCCGGCGCTGCGCTTCCAGCAGCCGCCACAGGGGCAGCCGGGCGGTCCCGGCCCCGCGACCGGTCCCGGTCACGACCCGTTCGACTACCAGAGCTCGCGGCCCTCGCAGATGAACCGCCCCGCGGAACCGATTCCGCCCTACGGGCAGGATCCGTCGGGCTTCCGCGGCGACCCGTCCCGTCAGGGCGGTCCCGGTGGCCCTGGCGGTCCCGGTGGCCCTGGTGCCGGTCCCGGTGGGCCCGGTGGCTTCGGTGGTCCTGGTCCTGGTCCCGGCGGCTTCGGTGCGGACCCGTCCCGTCCGGTTCCGCCGCCGCCCGGGCCCACGCCCGGCGGACCCGGTGGCCCCGGCGCCCCGCAGGCCTTCACCCAGCAGCCGGCCGCGCCCGCGTTCCCGCAGCAGGGTCCGCCCGGGCCCGGCGGTCCGCAGTCCGGGGGCCCGTCCTTCGGCGGCGGTGACGACGACTGGGTGATCTCCCCGCCGTCGGGCAATTCACCCGGCGGGCCGGGTGGTCCCGGCGGCCGCCCCGGTGGTCCCGGTGGTCCCGGCATGGGTCAGGGCGGCGGCTACGGCTATCCGCAGCCCGGCGCGACCCAGGCCCCGCCCGGTCCCGGTCCCGACTACCAGCAGCAGCGGCAGCCGCTGTCCTGGAGCGCGACGATCGGTCCCGACCGCGAGTACTTCATGGCGATGATGCAGCGCTCCGGCCCCGAGGCCGCGGGCCTGAACCTGCCCGCGTACTCGCCGGAGCAGCAGCGCCCGCTCACCGGCAACCAGATGACGATCGGCCGCCGTCGGCACTCCACCGGCGACACCCCCGACATCGACCTCTCGGTGCCCCCGGAGGACCCGGGCGTCTCGCACCAGCACGCGGTCCTGGTCCAGCAGCCGGACGGCAGCTGGGCGGTCGTCGACCAGAACTCGACCAACGGCACCACGGTCAACGGCGGCGAGGAGCCCATCCAGCCCTTCGTGCCGGTCCCGCTCCAGGACGGCGACCGGGTGCATGTCGGCGCCTGGACGACGATCACCATCAGGCGAGGCTGACGGCGGAGGTGGCGGCAGGGGCCACAGCAGGAGTCACAGCAGGAGTCACGGCAGCGGCCAGGCGTACGGCCCCTCGGGGTCGTCCAGCCACGCCCAGGCGTCCGCACCGTCGACCGTGACCCCGTACCGCTCGCGCACGGGCCGGTTCTCGCGCTCCCACAGCTCGTACGCCTCGTACGGGTCGAGGCCGCGCCCTGCCAGGGCCAGCAGGAACCGGAACAGCTCGTCGCCGCGGGCCCGGCGCGGCAGCTCGCGCAGGTCCCGCGGCTCCGACTCCTCGGGCCGGCTCTCGCCGCGCAGGGGCACGAAGTAGGCCGGCGTGTGCAGGAAACGCCCCTCGGCGTGCCCGGCGTCCCGGACGCGCAGCACGATCAGGCCGGTGGCCAGCGGCGCCAGGATGCGGGCGCCGGGACGGCACTGGGCGAGCCACGGCCGCGGGATCGAGGTCAGCGTGCAGGTCGCGATGATCCGGTCGAAGGGGGCGCGCTCGGGGACCCCGCGGGCGCCGTCCGCGGTGACGACGGTCGGGTGGTACCCGGCGGCGGCCAGGTGCCGGCGGGCGGACTCGGTGATCTCCGGGTCGAGGTCGACCGTGGTCACCAGGCGGTCGCCGAGACGATGGGCGAGCAGCGCCGCGTTGTAGCCGGTGCCGGCGCCGATCTCCAGGACGGCGTCACCCTCCCGTACCTCCAGCGCGGTCAGCATCATCGCCATCAGCGAGGGCTGGCTGCTGGAGGAGACCAGCTCGCCGTCGCGCACCCGGGTCGCCAGCGGGGCGTCCGCGTAGGCGCCGCGCACCCAGTGCTCACGGCTGCGCGGGTCGGGGTCCTCGCCCCACACCCGCTCGAAGCCGCCCACGGCACCGACGTAGTAGTACGGCACGAAGAGATGGCGCGGGACCTCCTCGAACGCCGCCCGCCACACCGGGTCGGCGGCCCAGGCCCCACTCCGGTCGATTTCGCGCACCAGGGCGGCCCGCGCCAGGGTGGCGAGGTTGTCGAGGTCGTGGTCGAGAGCGTGCCCGCTCATACCTCCACTGTGCGGCGGGACGGGCCGCGAGGCGAGTGCCGCACCCCCTGGGCCGCCGGGTCGCTGGGGGCGCCGGGTCGCTGGGGGCGCCGGGTCGCTGGGTCGCTGGGTCGCTGGGTCGCTGGTCCTAAGCCTTGCGTCCTCGGTCACCCGGTCTGAGACGATGGTGAGGTGAAAGAGATTCGGCGCGGCACGCTTCAGGAGCAGACCTTCTACGAGCAGGTCGGCGGCGAGGAGACCTTCCGGCGCCTCGTGCACCGCTTCTACGAGGGAGTGGCCGAGGACCCGCTGCTGCGGGCCATGTACCCCGAAGAGGACCTGGGCCCGGCCGAGGAGCGCTTCACGCTGTTCCTGATCCAGTACTGGGGCGGCCCGACGACGTACAGCGACAACCGCGGTCACCCCCGGCTGCGGATGCGGCACGCCCCGTTCGCCGTCGACCAGGCGGCGCACGACGCCTGGCTGGCGCACATGCGCGTGGCCGTCGACGAGCTCGGCCTCTCCGAGGAGCACGAGCACACGCTGTGGAACTACCTGACGTACGCGGCGGCGTCGATGATCAACACGGCCGGCTGAGAGCGGTCGGGGGCGGGAGGATCGAGCCGATCGGGGCTGGGGAATCCATCGCTCGAGGACCGGGGATCAGCGGACGCTGACGTCCAGCGCCCCGAGTCCCGCCCTGCGGACGGCGATCGATCCGTAGGGCGTACGCAGCCGCAGCCACGCCCCGGACGAGTACAGCCCCAACGGGCTCTCGCCCGGGCCGGCCTGACGCACCGGCAGCAGGAACCCCAGCGACTGCGCCGCGTGCACGGCTCGTACCTGAAGACCGGTGTCACCGATCGGCCGGGACCAGATCTCCCGTCCGATGCGGTCGAGTTCGGCGCGGGTACGGGCCTCGGGCGCCAACTCCTGTGTACGGGACCGGAATTCGGCGACCGCGGTGGCGACCATCGCGCGTACGGCGTCCGGTCCGGGCAGTCCCGGCTCCGGCTGCCAGCCTCCGCGGGGCGGGAGGACCCCGGCCCACGGCGGCCCGGTGACCGCCCTGGGAACGCTGACGGTGGCCGCCGACTCGTCGACGGACTCCAGGAGTTCACCGGCGGAGACGGTCACGTCGAGTGTGACGTCGAGACCGTTCTCGTACGGCTTGGCGAGCCGCGCCGTACGGATCGCGAGGACCTCGAAGGACGGCGGCCGGCCGAAGACCGCGAGCGCGGTGCCGGACGCCTGGAGGCGTACGGCGGCGGCGCGGTCGTAGTGGATCAGCCGGGCGAGGAAGGCGGCGAGGTCCGCCGCCTCCCCGTCGTCGGTGAGGTGCAGCGCGGTCACGGTCATGCCGCGACGGCCTCGTCACCCTGGTCGTCCCGGTACTCCTCCAGGAACTCGCGCTCCTCCGCGGTGAGGCGGCGCGGGCGCTGGGCCTCGAAGTCGAACGGCACGACCACGGTCGCGGCCCGGACGTAGAGCTGGTCCGTGTCCTTGACCTCGTACGTGATCGTGAACGCCGCGGCCCTTATCTGGGTGATCCACAGCTCGATGTCCACCGGCTCGCGCCGGTGGACGAGCTGCCGCTTGTAGTCGATCTCGTGGCGCGCCACCACGGACCCCTGCTTGAACTGCTTGTCCGGGCGGGTAAGGAAGTCGATACGTGCTTCCTCCAGGTAGCGGAGGAAGACCGCGTTGTTGACGTGGCCGTACGCGTCCATGTCCGCCCAGCGCAGCGGGCAGCGGTAGATGTGCCGCAAGATCGATCAGCCCCGGGTCAGCTTCTTGTAGGTGGCACGGTGCGGGCGCGCGGCGTCCGCGCCGAGGCGCTCGATCTTGTTCTTCTCGTACGACTCGAAGTTGCCCTCGAACCAGAACCACTTGGAGTCACCCTCGTAGGCGAGGATGTGCGTCGCGACCCGGTCCAGGAACCAGCGGTCGTGGGAGACGACCACGGCCGCACCCGGGAACTCCAGCAGCGCGTTCTCGAGCGAGGACAGCGTCTCGACGTCGAGGTCGTTGGTCGGCTCGTCGAGGAGCAGCAGGTTGCCGCCCTGCTTGAGGGTGAGGGCGAGGTTGAGCCGGTTGCGCTCACCGCCGGAGAGGACACCGGCCGGCTTCTGCTGGTCGGGGCCCTTGAACCCGAAGGCGGAGACGTACGCGCGCGACGGCATCTCGACCTGGCCCACATTGATGTAGTCCAGCTCGTCCGAGACGACGGCCCACAGCGACTTCTTCGGGTCGATGTTCTCGCGGCTCTGGTCGACGTACGAGATCTTGACGGTCTCGCCGACCTTGATCGTGCCGGAGTCCGGCGTCTCGAGTCCCTGGATCATCTTGAAGAGCGTGGTCTTGCCGGCGCCGTTCGGGCCGATGACGCCGACGATCCCGTTACGCGGCAGCGTGAAGGAGAGGTCGTCGATGAGGACCTTCTCCCCGAAGGCCTTGGAGAGGTTGTTGACCTCTACGACGATGGAGCCCAGACGCGGGCCCGGCGGGATCTGGATCTCCTCGAAGTCCAGCTTCCGCATCTTGTCGGCCTCGGCCGCCATCTCCTCATAGCGCGCCAGACGCGCCTTGGACTTGGCCTGCCGCCCCTTGGCGTTGGACCGCACCCACTCGAGCTCTTCCTTGAGACGCTTGGCGCGCTTGGCGTCCTTCTGGCCCTCGACCTTGAGGCGGGAGGCCTTGCTCTCCAGGTACGTCGAGTAGTTGCCCTCGTAACCGATCGCGCGGCCGCGGTCGAGCTCAAGGATCCAGCCGGCGACGTTGTCGAGGAAGTACCGGTCGTGGGTGACGGCGACGACGGTGCCGGGGTACTTCGCGAGGTGCTGCTCCAGCCACTGCACGGACTCGGCGTCCAGGTGGTTGGTGGGCTCGTCGAGGAGCAGCAGGTCGGGCGCCTCGATCAGCAGCTTGCACAGCGCGACGCGACGCTTCTCACCACCGGAGAGGTTGGTGACCGGCCAGTCGCCGGGCGGGCAGCCCAGGGCGTCCATGGCCTGCTCCAGCTGAGCGTCCAGGTCCCACGCGTTGGCGTGGTCCAGGTCCTCCTGGAGCTTGCCCATCTCGTCCAGCAGCGCGTCCGAGTAGTCGGTCGCCATCAGCTCGGCGACCTCGTTGAAGCGCTTGAGCTTGCCCATGATCTCGGCGGCGCCGTCCTGGACGTTCTCCAGGACCGTCTTGGACTCGTCGAGCGGCGGCTCCTGGAGCAGCATCCCGACGCTGTAGCCGGGCGACAGGAACGCGTCGCCGTTGGAGGGCTGCTCGAGCCCCGCCATGATCTTGAGAACGGTGGACTTACCAGCACCGTTCGGACCGACCACACCGATCTTCGCACCCGGCAGGAAGCTCAAGGTGACGTCGTCGAGAATCACCTTGTCGCCGTGCGCCTTGCGCGTCTTGCGCATGGTGTAAATGAACTCAGCCAAGAGAAACCGTCCGGACGCTTGAAATCGGCAGTGGGCAGATACACCCCATCTTGCCTGACGGCTACCCCTGGGGGGAAACCCGTTCGGCTGGGGGGCCGTGACCTGGCCGTTCGCCAACCGCGCCGGTAGCCGGCCTGTCACTGGTGGTCGCCGTCGGTCGCCGCCGAGCGCCCTCGCACGGCCCAGGGACTGCCCAGGGACTGCCCAGGGAGATCACTCGTTGGCCGTCGTCCACTCGTCGAGCCTGAGCTTCTCCTGGTGCTCGTGCTCGACGTGCCAGAGGACCTGACCCTCGACGCGGGCCCGAGGGCGGGCAGCTCCGTTCCGTGCGGCATCGCAATGACCTCGGCCGGCGCCACGGCGTTCGAGACTCCGTCGAGATGGATGAAGACCCCGAAGCGTTCGCGCCCGATGACCTCTCCGGCGACTCGGGCCCCTACGGGCAGAGCTGCGACGGTTGCCGCCCAGCCACACAGACAGAACGGCATCATCTGCCGGCACTCTGGGGCCCGTGGGCAACGCGTACTCGTCGTAGAGAGCTCATGACTGCGCCGGAGACCACGAGCACCGCCCGGTAGGCCCGGTGGCTCGGGGTGGTGAAAGCGCGCAGTTCGTTCCAGGTTTGAAGAGTTCCCGGCTCGGTGGCGCATCTCGACCGCGGCGAACCGGTGTTGACCCTGGTCGACCGTCTGATGTGGCACGGCCTGTGGCGCGCGCCGACGCCCGCCTCCGGAGACCGGTCACGGTCGCCACTCGACACCGCCACCTGCCGTCGCAATGGCCGGACAGGGACGCTCGTGTACGTCTTTGTCCGGGGCGTTGATGGCGGCGACCGGTGCCGGGACTGTCCTTGGTGACGAAGTAGGTCATGGCCGCGTCAGCCGCCCCCCAAACTCCGCCGTCCGAGTGGAGCGGGCCTCCACGCAATGGAGTCCGCGCGTTTCTTGATCATGCTCCCCCTAGCGTGCAATTGCGCATCGGCCCCAGCCGTGCCGTCCCAACCTCCTCCGGTCGCCAAGCGAGGTCGCACCCATGAGAATTCGTAGCGTCATCAGCTCCTTGATTGCCGGAGCGGCGGTGGCAGTACTGGCATCCCCGATGCCGGCTTCGGCGGCGGATACGCCGGTGACCGTCCAGGTCTCGTCAGGAACGCTCGACATCAGTGTTCCGACGGGGCCCGTGAATCTCGGCACCGTCGGCGTCAGCGGCAGTCCGCAATCGGTCTCCAGCCAGCTGGGCAACGTCACGGTGACAGACGGCCGAGGCGGTACCGCGGGCTGGACCGTCACGGCAAGCGCGGTCGACTTCACCGGCCCCCAGAGCATCTCCGTATCCGCTGTCGGCTCCAGCAGTTACACCACACCGTCGGCCTCGGTCAGCGGCACCGCCACCGTCGCCGCGAGCGACCTGAACCCGCTCTATCCCCCTGGCCCCGTCCAGGTGGCCACCGGCGTGAGTGGCATCAACTCAGCCACCTGGAACCCGACGATCCATCTCACCATCCCCGCGAACGCGCTGGCGGGAACGTACAGCTCGACGATCACCCACTCCGTCGCCTGAGACCTCGCACGTCCTTACCGCAAAAAAGGAAACCGTAAAGCCCTGTGCCCAGGTTCTCTTCCCTCGCGGTGTTGGTGGCCATGGCGTTTGCCCTGGTCACCAGCACCGCTTCGGCCACATCCCTCGTATCGGATCCGGTACGGCGACCGAATCCCCCGGACGCCGTGGGAATTCGGCTCGTCGATGTCCCTGCCGACCTCATCAAGGACCCACGGGCAAGGCAGTACATCGTCGACAGCCTAAAACCCGGTGTCACCGTGAAGCGGCGCATCGAAGTGTCGAACAAATCGGCCGACGTCTTGCATGTCGCGGTCTACCCTGGCGCCGCTGATATCCGCCGGGGTTCCTTCGTCGGCGCTGCCGGAAACACCGGTAACGAGCTCACCACCTGGATCAAGCCCGGCCGGCTGAGCCTGGACATCCCCGCTCACTCCAGAGCCCGTGACACCGTGACCATCGCCATTCCGAAGGATGCCGCCCCCGGCGAGCGGTACGGCGTGGTATGGGCGCAGGTCAGCGGTCGCGACCTGGGCAGCGGCATCACCTTGGTCAGCCGCACCGGAATCCGGCTCTACCTCTCAGTGGGCGGCAACAACCCGCCGCGTGCCCGATTCACGGTGGACAACATGACGGCTGGGCGTGATGCCGGTGGGCGCGCCGTCGTACACGCCAAGGTCCACAACACCGGTGGCCGTGCTCTGGACCTCACCGGCGCCCTGAAGATGTCCCAGGTATCCGGAAACATCAGCGCCGGGCCCTACCTGGTCGACTCCGGAAAAAGCTTGGCGCCCGGCCAGTCCACGTCGGTGAACGTCATCGTGACCGATCAGGTCACGGACGGCCCGTGGGACGTCTCCCTTACGTTGAAGAGCGGGTTGCTGGAGGTGACGCATGGAGCTCGAATCACCTTCCCGAACGGACCGGGAATGGCCGCGGCAGTCCTTTCAGATCGTGATCAGCAAAGCCCGCTGAACTGGAGGCTCATCTCAGCATCGGCGGGTCTGGTCCTGGTGACTTTCGGGACGCTCGCGATGATCCGTTCTTATCGGCGAAGAGCCGGAGGCAATGAGTCCTGATTCCGAACGGGGCCCTGCAGCCGGTCATTCGAACGTTTCCACCCGACGGCGGTGTGCCCAGCGGAGCGCCCACGCCAGGCTCAGCCACTGCGTGGCAGCAGCCGCTCCCCCTCAGCCGATGTCTCAGCGGTGATCCGCTCACGCTGCCGCCTCCGTGACGGTCCCTACTTCATCAAGGCCCCGCGCACGGCGCGGGCGCGCGCCGCCTCTGCGGTGCGGCCTGCCTCCTGCCTTCGCCCCGGCCGGCCGCGCCCGGCGGCGCTACGTGGAGCGGGCAAGCACCAGCAGGTCGGCTTGGCGCAGGCGGTTCGTAGTCGTTCGGTCACTCCTTGTCGCCATCGGGCGTCATCCCGTGCGGAGTCGGGGGAAGAAGCACACTCTGGTAGTAGGGGCCGAGCCCCATATCAGGGGCTGGGGCCCGCCCCGGAGGTGATCGCAATGACACAGACGACACAGTCGCAACCAGCCGCCGCGCAGGCACGGACCGCCGTCGGCTGGCACGTCGAGATCGAGTTCGAGGAGGACGACCACCGCACCCGCGCCGCCGCACTCCTCCGGCTCCCCGACGGGAACGAGGTACGCGCTCACGGGTACGCCAGCCGCCACCCCTCCGACTCCAACCAGCCGAGAGTCGGCGAGGAGGTCGCGGGCGCGCGGGCGCTCAACGAACTGGCGATGAAGCTGTTGACCAAGGCGCACGACGAGATCGACGAGGCGTCGGGGAGGACCTCGCATCCGCTGAGGTGAGCCACCTCGCATCCGCTGAGGTGAGCCTTCGCGACAGGGGCGGGGCGCGGCCGACAGGGGTGGCGTGCGGCCGACCAGGGCAGGGTGGGCCTGGCGCATGCTGTTCCCAGTGATCCGGTCCGCATCCCCGTCCCACCCCGAAGGACGCCCATGCCCAAGAAGATCATCATCGACTGCGACCCCGGGCTCGACGACGCCATCGCCATCCTGCTCGCCGCCGGGAACCCCGACGTCGAGATCGTCGCCATCACGACCGTCGCGGGCAACCAGACCATCGAGAAGGTCACCCTGAACGCCCGGCAGGTCTGCACCCTGGCGGGCCTGCGCGGCGTACCGGTCGCGGCCGGTGCCGGCGGTCCCCTCGTCCGGGACCAGACCCTCGCCGCCGAGATCCACGGGGACACCGGAATGGACGGCCCCGCCTTCATCCCTCCGGCCATGGAGACCGACCCCCGGCACGCCGTCGATCTGATCATCGAGACGGTCCTCGCCCACCCCGGTGAGATCACCCTCGTCCCCACCGCGCCCCTGACCAACATCGCCCTGGCGCTGCGCCGGGAGCCCCGTATCGTCGAACTGGTCAAGGAGGTCGTCCTGATGGGCGGGTCGTACACCCGTGGCAACATCACACCGGCGGCCGAGTTCAACATCCACGCCGACCCCGAGGCGGCCGCGGTCGTCTTCTCGGCGGGCTGGCCCCTGACCATGGTCGGCCTCGATCTGACGGCACAGGCCGCCGCCACACCTGAACTGCTGGCCCGTATCGGGGCGTTGGGCACACCCGTGTCCCGGTTCGTCGTCGATCTCCTCGACCACTACAACGCCAACGTCGGCAAGGTGCACGGCGCGATGGCCACCATTCACGACGCGTGCGCGGTCGGCCGGGCCATCGACCCGAGCCTGATGGAGGTCACACCGGCCCATGTCGAGGTCGAGCTGCGGGGTACGGCGACCTACGGCATGACGGTCACCGACTTCCGCGGCCGCTCCGGCCCGGCGAACACCTCCGTGGCGACGAAGCTGCACACCGAGCGCCTGTGGGACCTGCTCATCAACTCGCTGAAAACCATCGCGGCGACCACGGCGCGGACGTCCGCCTAGCGGCACCGGGGTCACCCCCGGACGCCCGCCAGTTCCACCGCCCGGCGCCTCAGCGCGAGTGCGGCGGGGATGACGGACGAGACGACGGCCGTCACCGCGCAGGCGCCGAGGACCGCACCGACGGCCGTCCAGGGGATCTCGATCGGGGTCGGGGCCGACAGCAGAACCAGGGCGCTCCACATGCCCAGCAGGTTGAGCCCCGCGACGAGGAGCCCCAGTACTCCGCCGACCGCGACGACCGTCAGCGCCTCGGCGCCCACCAGCCGGAGCACCTGCCACCGGGTGGCTCCGGCCAGGCGCAGCACGGCCAGGTCGCGCACCCGGTCGGAGGTCGCCATGACCATGGTGTTGGCCAGGGAGATGCCGGTGCAGAGGAGGGCGATGCCCAGGACCAGCAGGAGGCCGAGCCGGGTCGTCCGGTTCGTCTCGGGGTGACTCGCGCGTACCCACTGGTCCTTGGTGAGGACCTGCCCGCCCGAGCCGTGCACCGCCGCACGCGGACCGCGGCCCGGCACCTCGGTGTCGCGGCGTGCGTTCCTACGACGATGCGCGGAGGATGCGCCTGGCGGCAACGTCCTGCCCGACCGGCCTTCGGATCACAGGCCACCTCCGCCCGGCACCCGCGCGGTGCGCGGTGAGAAGTACTTCATGCCTGAGGAACGGGCGGCCGCCGGTGGCCGCCGGCGGCTTCGCCTCGGCCGGGCAGGTCTGCGAATAGGCAGAGAGACCGCACCCAAGGCTTCGGGAAGTCTTCGCAAGGCACACCAGCAAAAACGCCCTCCCAAAGGGAGGGCTCTCAGTGGCGCCCCCGGCAGGACTCGAACCTGCGGCCAAGCGCTTAGAAGGCGTCTGGATGCTCGCACTTGCCATGCCATGTGACCTGCACAGCCACGCCAAGTGGGCCATTGCTCCAGCTGACTTCGACACGCATTCGACAGGCACCCGCTTCCGCCCGACGCTGAGCCTCTGCCGCCCTCGTCGGAAGGTCGGGCCATCAGGACACGTAAAACCGGGCTGCTCACGGGCGGCCGTGAGCGTAACGTCACCCGGAAAACCATGGGGGTGGAAGCCTGTGCTGTACGCGCACGAGGTGATCCTGAACGAGCTGGCGCAGGGGCTCAGACCGACAGCTGAGGGCGTCGAGTGGTTCGAGGGCCTCTCGGAGGGCGACCAACGCAAGATCTTGCACGCGCTGGTGCTGTTCTGTGGGCAGGCCCGTGCTCGCGAGGAAGACGTGCCGGAGAGCATTGCGCGTTCTGGCATTCGCCCGACCCACACGCCGGCGGTGATGCTCACGAAGTGGCGCTTCGGGATGGACCAGCTTCCGGCCTATGAACTCGCCAAGTCATTTCGTCTGCTCGTCGCCCTCTTCAGCATCGCCGACACACGCAGGCGGACGCTGCACTGCGCCGGGGGGTGCGGCCATACGTGGCATAACCTGCCGGATCTGCCACGGGACGCAAATATGGAGTCGGCTAGCGGTTGATCGGGATCTCCTAGACGATCTCGCAGTGAGCGGCGGGCACCACGATGTCGGCCGTTTCGACGGGCCGCCCCTCGTCGCTGTAGTACGTCCGTCGGATGTGCGTGACGAGCGCTGCCTTCTGGATACCGAGTAGCGAGGCCTCCTCGGCGGTAGCCTGCCGCGGCTCTGGCTGCTCCACGGCGTGGCTGACGGTGATGCCGATCGTGGCCATGCGGTTCACGACACCCGCCCCGGCGTGCGGCCCTCCCTCGGGGAGAACAACGAGAGTGCCGGCCGTGAGGTCGTACGGCTCCCAACTCGTCGGCAGTTGCACCGGCCTGCCGTCGGCCAGGAACTCGTACGTCGTCCGGACGGACAGCTCACCCTCGGCGATACCGAGACGCGCCGCGATCTCTCCCGGCGCCGGCACCTTGGCGTGCGTCCGGCTCTCCCAGTCGCCCTGCCTGCCGACAGCTTTCGTGTCCGCGCGGAACGGTGACCCGTCGGGCTGCTCCCGGGCCGACGAACGGACCACGCGCATTCGCTGCCTGGGCTCGGCGACGTAGGTCCCCGATCCAGCCCGGCCCTCCAACACGCCCTGGGAGATCAGCAACTCCTGCGCCCGGCGCACCACGTTCTCGCCCACGCCGCACTCCTGGCCGATCTGGGCGCGGGAGGGGAGGCGGTCCCCCGCTCATCCATGTAGCGGCAAGCTCGCTTCGTCGTCGCTCATCGCGGTGTAGACGGTGAGGCAGGATGCAACGACATCGACCTCCGAAGGCCCTGCGATCCGGAGCCGCACCAACTCTGGGAGATCGGAAGAGCGGTCGATGAGATCGATGGCATCGTCAGGCCATGGGTGTGGCAGCCGCGGGAGGTACTCCACCAAGATCTCGTCGATGAAGGAGCCCTGGACCGCGATCGAATCTCCTGTCTCGACGTGGTGTAGATAGGTAAGCGAGATCACGACGTCTGGCTTGTGCGGACCCTCCCTGAGGAAGACATCCACACAGTCACCGCCGTCCACGGCCCCGAACGAGACCCGTTCGACGAAGTAGCTCACGCATGGGGCAAGCATGCGGGCTGCTCGCAGGCAGCGGTTCTTGACGGCATCCTCTGCCTCGACTGCGTCACTCATGGCGTGAGGCTAGGGCTCACTGCGGGCCGCGTCGACTCCAACAATCAGTTCTTCTGGAAGTGATGCGCCGGTTCGGCGGCACGGTCGCGCGCAGGCTTTGAGGTTGGCGCGCATCCTTATCAGGTCGATCACTGGGGACCGTCGACGTCGGTCAACCTGCCCCGGTCCTCGACCGACCCTCCGCTGAGGTTCGGAGTCGACCGCCTGTGTCCGTCCTTGTTGGTGTCAGGTGTTGGTGTCAGCAGTCGAGGGCGGTCTTGACAAGTACGGCTATCCCGCCGATCACCGCTTTCAGAATGGCGGGTCGTCGGAGTAGCCGCCCGCCCAGGGGCAATCCATCGGCTCGAGACCTGAGACCCGTGGGTCGGGTAGGGGGCCGGGCTCCACACCCCAGGTCACGAGGCACCGCTTAGCGAGGTATCGGTAAACCCGGTACTCGCTGGTGCTGAGCGTGCTGCGTACCAGCGGCACGAGCTTCGGGATGTGTACGGCCAGTTCAGGCGCGGCGAGCGTCATCGCGGCTGCGTGCACCGCAGCTTCCCGGACCAGAAGGTCCGCATCGACAAGGTACGGCCGCGCCGCCTCGTAAATCAGCGGGAGGATGGCACGCACCGCGGCGACGTCGTCCACCCGCCTCCGCCGCGAACTCGCCGCCCGCGCAGGTCTGGCCCGCCAGGGCTCGACGACCGTGAGGACGCCGCCTGATGGAGACGACGTACGACGTGAAGATCTACAAGATCCTCACCTGCAAGGGCGCCCGGAAGACCACTTACACGGTGCGTCGGGTGGTTGAAGGCAAGCGCTGGCGTGAGCCGTTCGACACGGTCGCGCTCGCCGAGGGCTTCCGCTCGCAACTCATCACAGCGACCGGCAAGGGCGAGGCGTTCGTCATCGCGACCGGTCTGCCGGTGTCTCATCGCTCCAAGTCGGCTGCCATGACCTGGTACAAGTTCGCGGTCGAGTACGTGGACGCGCGCTGGGCCCAACTGGGCGGCAACAGCCGGAAGAACACCGCCAAGACCCTGACCGCGACCACCATCGCGCTCCTGCGCGTCAAGCCCACTCGGTTCGAACCCGCGGTGGTGCGCACCGCTTTGCGCGAATGGGCGTTCAACACGAACCGACGTGGTGCGGCACCCCGGGAGGTGGTGAGCATCCTCCGGTGGGTGGAGCGGAATTCGCTTCCCGTCTCGGCCTGGGAGGACCCGGACACGGTCGACGAGGTCCTCCGAGCCATCGACACACGCCTCGACGGCAGGCAAGCCGCGGCCTGGTCCCGCAAGCGCCACCGCCGCATCCTCAACGTCGCCATGAAGCACGCGATCCGGCGGCGCATCCTGCGGACCAACCCCCTCCCCAAGGGGAAGGAGTCGACGGCTGTCACCAAGACCACCAACGCCGTGGACAAGCGGTCCTTGATGAACTCGGACCAGGCGGCGGCACTCCTCGACTGGATCCGGCGCCGGCCCCGTGGAGGAAGGTGGCTGCACGCCTTCTTCGCCACGCTGTACTACTGCGGTCCGCGACCGGAGGAAGCCATAGCCATGCGGGTGAAAGACGTGACGCTTCCCGGTCCCGATGCCGAGGACCAGTGGTGTGAGCTGCTGATCCACACGGCGACCCCGGAGGCCGGCAAGCAATGGACCGACACCGGAGAGATCCACGAGGAACGCGACCTCAAGGGCCGTGCCGAGGGTGAGACGCGCACGGTGCCGGGGCATCCCGCCCTGACACGCATCCTGCGGCAGCACATCGAGGACGAAAAGCTCAAGCCGGGGGGTCTGCTGTTCCAGGGGGAGACGGGTGGCATTCTCGCGGGCTCCGTCATCCGCCGGGCGTGGCACGGGGCGCGCGAGGCCGTGCTGCCGCCGCACGTCTTCGAGTCGCCCACGGGGAAGCGCGTGCACGACAACCGGCACACGCGCCTGACCAAGTGGCTCAACGACGGGGTCCCCGCCCGCTCAGGTGGCGGAGTGGGCCGGTAACAGCGTCCCGGTGCTGCTGGCCACCTACGCGCGATGCGTCGCGGGGCAGTTGCCTGACTTGAAGAGGCGCCTCGAAGCCGCCGGGGATCTCCCCGAGCTGCCCGACGACACGCCCGACGCAGGCTGAGGCTCCGACCGAGAACTTCGACACGTATTCGACACGGCCACCCGCGAAACCCCGGTGACAGCCGGACAGCCCCGGAACCTTCCCTTGATCGTCAGGGAGGCGTCCGGGGCTTCGCCGTATCAAGCGAGACCCTCACTGACCAGCAAAAAGGCCCTCCCAAAGGGAGGGCTCTCAGTGGCGCCCCCGGCAGGACTCGAACCTGCGGCCAAGCGCTTAGAAGGCGCCTGCTCTATCCACTGAGCTACGGGGGCCAGGTGTGGTGGCCGGTTTCGTGGTGCCCGGGTGTGGGCCGATCCGTGACCTTGCCGGGGACAAGGATAGGGCTCCCGGGTCCCTGTCCCTGGCGCTTCGCCTCCGTGGCTCAATGTGGAGGTTCAGTGAAGCGGTCCTGATAATCGCAGGCAGGTACGAATCGTGCACCGCTTTTGGCGTCTCGCGCATCGGGTGTTGTGCACTCGTTATGCCTGCGCCCCAGTCGTCCCTTCCGCCCCGTGTGTCCTGTCGGCGCGCAGACATAGCCATATGCTTCAGAAAGCCTCCAAAATTGGGCATTCTTCGCATGTGGTGACCTTGGACGTACGGCCTCAGCTGCTCGACGCACTCTCCGCCCTGCGCGACCGTGTCGCCGCCGCACGCTTCCCGCTGCCCCTGGCGGGGGCTCCACGCGCGCGTGCCAACCGCGACGAACTGCTCGCACAACTAGACGACTATTTGGTGCCCCGGTTGAGGGAGCCCGAAGCACCACTTCTCGCCGTGATCGGCGGGTCGACGGGAGCGGGGAAGTCCACTCTCGTCAACTCCCTCGTCGGACGCCGGGTCAGCGAAGCCGGCGTCTTGCGGCCGACGACCCGGACGCCGGTACTGGTGTGCCATCCGGAGGACCATCACTGGTTCAGTGGAATGCGGGTGCTGCCCGACCTCACCCGCGCGTGGGTGCCCCACCAGGAACCCGGCGACGACCTTCAGGCCTTCATGGAGCGCGGGGAACGGGTGCTGCGTATCGAAACCGCCGACACCCTCCCCCGGGGCCTCGCCCTGCTCGACGCGCCCGATATCGACTCCCTGGTCGCCGACAACCGCGTACTCGCCGCCGAACTGATCTGCGCTGCCGACATCTGGGTCATGGTGACCACGGCCGCGCGGTACGCCGACGCCGTGCCGTGGCATCTGCTGCGTACCGCCAAGGAGCACAAGGCGACCCTGGTGACCGTTCTCGACCGGGTGCCCCACCAGGTGGTGTCCGAGGTCTCGCGGCAGTACGGCGCCCTGCTCACCAAGGCGGGGCTCGGCGAGGTGCCCCGCTTCACCGTGCCGGAACTGCCCGAGTCCGCGTGGGGCGGCGGCCTGCTGCCCGCCACGGCCGTCGCGCCGCTGCGCACGTGGCTCGTCCACCAGACGCAGGACCCCGGAGCCCGGCACGCGGCGATGGCCCGTACCGCCCAAGGAGTCCTCGACTCGCTCAAGGCCCGGATGCCTGAGCTCGCCGGTGCGGCCGCCGCGCAGTACGCGGCCGCGCTGCGGCTCACCGCCGCCGTCGACGGGGCGTACGACAGCGAGCACGCGCGCGTGAAGGGGCGTCTGCAAACCGGTGCCGTGCTCTCCGGGGACGCGCTCAAGCGGTGGCGCGCCTACCCGCTCGACTGCACCGCGGGTGAACTGCTCGACTCGCTCGTCGAGAGCCTGGCCGCACTCCTGCTGTGCGCCGTCACGGCCGCCGACGAGCGCGTGGACGACGCCTGGCGGCGCGAACCGGCCTCGGGTGCTCCGGGGCTGACGGACCGTGATGCGACGCTGGAGAGCGCCGAGCACCGGATCGGGATGTCCGTACGACGTTGGCGGCGAGTCCTGGAGGAGTACGCCGAGGACGAGGTCGGCCGCCTCGACAAGAGCGTGGCACCGGACGCCGAGGTCGTCGCCGCGCTGGTGGCCACCGCGCTCCTGGGCGGCCACAGGGCACGCAACGCGGGCGAGGGGCTCGCCGAGCGGCTCGGCGCGCACGGCGCCCTGCGGCTGCGCGAGAGGGGCGGGCGCCTCCTTGTCGAGTACCTCGACAGAGCCCTGCACACCGAGCGCGAGCGCCGTCTCGCCCCGCTCGACGCCCTCGACGTGCACCCAGAGCCCCAGGCCGAACTCATCGCCGCGCTGTCCGTACTGCAGAAGGAGAGGTGACCGCGGTGACTGCCGTCACAGACCACACGGATCACGCCGACCACACCGGAGACGATTCCCCCGAAGACGGCACGTCCGAACACGGAATGTCCGGTCACGACGCCTCCGACCACGAGGGCGCGTCCGACCAGGGAAGTTCCGAAAACGGCCGCCCTGAAGCCTCTCGTTGCGAGGCCGACTCCCCGGAGGCCTTCGCCACGGAAGCCGCGGACGGCGAGCCCGCCGCTGGGGAGGCCGCGATGGAGGCTCCCATGGAGTCCGTGACGAAGGCGCAGCCGGAGGGGGAAGCCGAGGCGGAGACGGAGACGGAACCAGAAGCGAAGGCGGAGGCAGAGACAGAGACGGGGGATGCGGAGCGGGCCAAGGAGGTCGCCTTCGATGCCCCGCGTGGCGGCGCGCACACACGCGTGAAGGACGACGCCGGGCACACACGGGTGAAGACCGACGACGTCGGTACCCGTGCCGAGTCGGAGACCGCCTGGGACGACGGGCTGATCGCCCGCCGCGTGTCCGAGACGGCCCCCGGCCAGGAGGCACACGCCCCGTCCCTGGTCCTGGAGACCAAGACCGCCGTACAGGCCCCGCCGCCCCCGCTCGCGTACGACGGACCCCTGAGGTCGCGCCTTGACGCGCTCCGCGAACTGGTGGGGTTGTCGCGCACCCGGCTGGACAGCAGGACGCTCGCCGAGGCGAGCCGGGTCCTCGACGAGGCGGCGGCGCGCCGCAAGCTGTCCGGTGAGCACACTGTCGTCGCCATCGCCGGGGCCACCGGCAGCGGCAAGTCGCAGCTCTTCAACGCGCTCGCCGGGGTGGCCATTTCCGAGACGGGCGTGCGCAGGCCCACCACCGCGGCGCCCATCGCGTGCAGCTGGAGCGACGGCGCGGCGACCCTCATCGACCGGCTCGGCATCCCGGGACGACTGCGCAGACGTCCCCTGCAGAGCCCGGAGGCGGAGGCGCAACTGCGCGGCCTCGTCCTGGTCGACCTGCCCGACCACGACTCCGCAGCCGTCCAGCACCGTGAGCAGGTGGACCGCATCCTGGCGCTCGTCGACGCGGTCATCTGGGTCGTCGACCCCGAGAAGTACGCGGACGCCATGCTCCACGAGCGGTATCTGCGGCCCATGGCGGGCCACGGGGAGGTCACCTTCGTGGTCCTCAACCAGGTGGACCGGCTGCCCGGCGAGGCCGCCGACCAGGTCCTCGACGATCTGCGACGACTGCTCGACGAGGACGGGATCGCACTGGGCGAGTACGGCGAACCGGGCGCGACCGTGATGGCGCTGTCCGCGCTCACCGGGGACGGCATCGGCGAACTGCGCGAGTCGCTCGGGTGGAGCTGTTCCGCCGCTACACCGACGACGGAGCCTC
>NZ_JBEYFS010000196.1:0-22739 GCF_040634475.1 Streptomyces sp. NPDC007095 | reverse complement strand
GGCCGCGAACCCGCCATACTCATAGCTGTTGGTGAACCACTCACGCGTCGGTTCCTGCGACTCACCGGCCAGAAATCGACGAACCCGCCTGCTTCACCAGGCGGCAGCGTGGAGGCCGGGGAATCCTTCGAGGACGCGGTGATCCGCGAACTCGCCGAGGAGACTGGTCTGGTCGCTCGCGCCGATGACGTGAGGCTCCTGGGCACGCTCATCGACCACGTCGCTGGTGTCCTGCGGGTCACCGTCGGCGCGCTCGTCCACGCCTGGCAGGGGCAGCCCGCCACGCAGCCGCACGAGAGCGTCGGGCGCTGGGCGTGGTACCCGCTCGATCAGCTCCCCGACGGCCTGTTCGTATGCAGCGCCCAGATCCTCACCGCCTGGCGGCCCGACCTGGCCATCGACCACCCGTCGGCGCACTTCACTGCCTTCGCCCCAGCCAAGTAGGCGGCGCATTGGCAAAACAGCCGACACCTATGCCCTCCCGCGACACGGCGTAGGTGCCGCGCCCCCGGTTGCAACACCCCACCGCTCAAACTCAAGTTGGAGTCCTCCATGTCGCATCTCTCCATGCGCCGGTCCATATCCTCGGACGGCGCCGTCGGTACCGAACGCCTGCATGATCTGGAGCGGGCTGCCGTGCGCCACGGAGTACCCGTCGAGGACGTGGTGCTGATCGCCGTCAACCTGTACGGGATCACCTCCGACCAGGACCGTCACCGGGCCCGGGTCAACCTCCGCCTCGCACGCCGTCCCGACGTTCCCTGGCAGATCATCGTCCCGCTGAACCAGCCGGCCAGCCCGTTCCAGCTCCGGGGCGACGAGCTGTCGCTGAACGGCGAGGTAGTCGCGCACGTCGAGCGCATCGATGCCGACGAGGCGGTCGGGGGGTACTTCCGCAACGACGGCCGCGCCGCGACCCTCAACCCCAACGCCCGCAGCCGGTGCGTCGGGTGCGGCTGGTGCCCGAACACCCTGGAGGCCGCCGCCGATCCGAGGATGCGGGAAGACCAGGGACTCGACGCCTTGCTGCGCGCCCTCGGCGAGCAGCACCCCCGCCGCAGCCTGGCCGAGCTGACCGAGGTCACCGTCTCCACCGGCTGTTTCGAGCGCGAGGAGGCGGCCGTCGCGCACCTGACCGCCCTGCGGCCCGCTCTGGAGCGGGCCGGCGTCAAGGCTCGGATCGGCTTCCTCACCTCCGTGCTGCGCAGCGACGAGGCGTTCGAGACCATCGCGTCGCAGGTGTCACCGTTCGTGCTCAGGCTGACGGCCGAGCACTTCACCCGGCGGGAGGCACTGATGAAGGCGACCAAGGCCGACCTTCGGCCGGAGCAGATGCCGGACCTGCTGACGCGGGCGCGGGAGGCGGGGCTGGACACCTCGTACACGTACATCGTCGGGCTGGACCCGATGGAGGACCTCGTGCGCGGGGTGAACGCGGTGGCGGGCGAGGTCACCGCGTTCCCGAACTTCCAGGTCTTCCAGGCACACACGGTGATGATGCAGGGGATGCGGACGCCGGGCGCGGAGAGCCTGGAGTACTACCTGCGGGCGCGTACGGCGATCGAGCGGGCCATGGCGCCGACCGGGCTGCGGCCGGTGGGCTGGGAGTGCTATCGGCCGCTGTGGTACTTCACCTACGCGGGAGAGGACCTCGTCGATGGACCCCGCTGACGCGGTCATCGACCGGGTACAGGTCGAGCGCCTCGACGAGAGCGTGGCGGGTCCGTGGAAGGCTGGCGACAGTCGGTTCGCGGTAGTGGTCGAGGCCGGCGAGGTGAACGGGGTATTCGCCCCGGTCGACGAGCTGCCCGCCGCGCTCGTCGCCACCCGGCTTGGGCAGAGCGCTCTGCGGCACCCCGTGGCCGACCACACGGGTCTGCTGTGCAGGCTCCTGGCCGAACTCGGTCCGCACGCGGCGGGGCTCGGGCGCTGGGCGGTCGGGGCGTTGGACTGCGCGGTGTGGGACGTAAGGGCGGCTTCCGCATCAATCCGCGGGTGAAGACGTCGCGGCCATCCTCGCTGATGCCGTCAACACCGACGACCGGGTCATTGAACTCGGCGGCCCGAGGTGCTGACGCACGAACAGATCGCAGGAGCGGCTTTCCGCGCCCTGAGCACGCCCGCCCGGATCACTCACCTCCCGCGATCGGCGCTCAGGATCTGCTTGATTCTGTTGCGCCGTCGAAGCCGGGCTTGCGCGACAGGCACTACCCACACGTCAGCGTGGGCAGCCCCCAGTCACCGTGATCGCTGCCGTTGCCGTCGCCGCCGTCGCCGACCTTGAGGTCGATCACCTGGGCGCCACTGACGTCCACGTCGATCGGCACGGCAGCTTGTTTGCCGTGGATCGTCGGCGTGGTCACCAATGTCTTGCCGTCGGCCGTCACGGAGAACGTCACTGTTCCCGCGCCGCTGGTCTCGTCGTCCACACCGACCTCGGCCGTCAACCGCGAGCAGTTCCCCGCGAGATAGAGCTCGATGTCGCTGTCCGCGTTGGTGCCCAGGCCCTTGGCGTAGCTCGCGCCGGCGATGCTGATCGGACGGCCGTCGCCGGCTGCCTGCTCGCCGACGCTGGTGTCACGCTCGACCGGACCCCACCCGTTGGTGGACGAGAAGAACGGCAGGTCGCTCACTGCGTTCTTCCCGGCCGGTGGAGCAGGCGGTATCGCGCCGACGATGCGCTCGTCCGTGCCGGTGGCCTGCCGTCCGTTCTGCAGGTAGTGGACTGTCGCGGTGAGTGCCGAGGCGGACGGCAGCTTCCCCGTCTGCGGTTGGACCTTCCAGGTGAAGGTGGCCGACTGGCCGGGTTGCAGGCGCTCGACCGACGCGGGGCTCGCGGCGCTCACGTCCCAGCCGTCGGGCGCGGAGAGCGAGGCCGTCAGCCGGGCAGCGGACGGTTTGTCCTTCGGCACCCGCACCGTCGCCTCGGCCGTGAAAGCCCGTCCCGACTGGGCGGTGTCGGGCACGTCCAGGGTGACGTCCGCCCCCGGCCGCTTCGGCATCGCGTACGTGTGGGCGTCGTAGCGGGGGCTGTCGTTCTGCGCGACGTGCAGGGACGAGGCGTAGCTGCCGTAGTTGGTGAGCGACACCTTGCCGAGGCCGCCGGTGCTGCCGTCCAGGTTCCATACGGCAATGGCGATGCTGTTGCGGCCGTTCGGGTTCAGGATCCCGTTCGGCACCGGGAACGTGTGCTGCGGCCCGAGGTAGTTGACGTAGTTGCCGACCTGCCAGCCGTTCACGAAGATCGTGGCCCGGTACTTGCGTGACGGGTCGTCGGTGAACGTCAGCCCGAGCGACGTGTCCTGGCCGTGCGGCAGGTCCAGGGCGACGTCGGAGCGGTACCAGGAGACCCCGGGACGGGTGTCGGTCGTCGGAAGGGACGTCTTCTTCCACTTGCCGTCCGGGTAACCGGGCAGGGACCAGCCGGCCCGCTCGCCGTACAGACCACCCGTCGAGAGCGGCCCGCGCACCGTGTCCTGCAGGTCCTCGCCGCCGCGTACGCCCTGCAGCCGCCAGGTGACGGCGGTCAGCGGTGCCCCAACGACGGAGGCGCTCGTCAGTCCTCGGGCTGTCTTGTTGCCGTTGGTCGAGTTGTAGTCCTCCTCGTGACCCATGTTCACGGTGAGCACGGAAATGACGTTGTCACCCTTGGACTTGACCACACCGGCCGGGAAAGTGAAGGCGGCGCTGCCGGTGGTCGAGCTGCCCAGGAAGGTGCCGTTGAGCCAGGCGGAGAACGCCTGCGCCCCTCCGCCGGAGTCCGAGACCAGGCGGACGCCGGTCTCCTTGCCGGTGGCGTGGAAGCGGCCGCGATACCACGTGTTGCCGGTGTGGAAGCCGTAGTCGTCCGCGTAGAGCACCGGCGGCGCGTTGACGCCGGAGACGCTGTTGGTGGTCGTCTTGTCGGCCACCTGCCAGCTGGTGTCGTCGAAACCGGGGGCCGCTTCGGGCGACTCCTCGCTGTGCTTCCAGTTGGTGAGTGCCGGCAGGTGTACCGGGGCTGCCGTCGGGATCTTCCCGGTGAGGCTCCCCGTGCCGTCGGCCCCGGTGTCGACGATCCGGCCGTTCCAGGTGATGTGGTCGGCGGAGGTGAACACCTCGATGTTCTTGTCGTCGGCGTTGTCGCCGGTGAGTGCCAGGGTGCGGCCGCCATGCAGGCTGGTCGCCGTCCGCAGCAGGTGGCTGCCGCGAACGAGGACAGGGCCGGCCGCTGTGTCCTCACGCCAGAAGGTCTTGGCCGTGGCCTTGTCGCCGACGAGCAGTTCGAGCGGGCGCTGTCCGCTGCCGGTGATGCTGACGCGGATCAGGTCCTTGTGCGTGTAGTTCAGCCGAAGGTCGCCGGTGGTCGCGTCCCAGGTTGTCGTGACCGGGCCGCCGCTGGAGGTCACCGTCGGCTTGGAGGCATAGCGCAGCACGGTCTCGCCGTCGCTGCCCGCATCGCCGTAGAGCACGGCGACGTCCCGGTCACCGATGGTCGCGCTGGTCATGATCTCCGAGGTCGAGTACTGCAACTGCGAGTCGCCGAGCCGGTAGTTGGCCACGATCACGTGTGAGTCGCGTCCGTCGAGCGTGATCGCGGTGCCCGGCTGCTGGGGCACGACCGGGTAGGTCGGCTCCGCGGCGGCGGTACCCGTCGGCACGTCGATGGCGTCGATGGCCACGTAGTCATCGGTGGAGCCCGAGCTGTGACTGCCGTCGACGACGATCTTCAGGGTGTGCGCTCCGTCCGGCAGGCCGGTCTTCTGGAAGACCACTGCCTGGTTCTCGCTGCCGGAGTCGTCGACCGTCGCGACCTTGGTGCCGTCGAGGTAGACGTCGGCATTGCCGTGGTTGTTGGTCTTCGAGCCGATCCAGCGGATCGCGGTGCCGTCGAAGGGTACGGTGACCGAGTCACCGGCCTTGTTGGAGAAGGACTCGGTGTGCTTGTAGTCGCCGCCGGTGTAGCTCTGGTCGGCCACGTGCGACCACGAACCGGTGTACTGCAGCGCGGAGTCGGGGTCGTCCCAGGTGTAGGTGGTGTCGGCGGAGGGCTGGGCGTTGAAGTCCACCGCGATGTGGGTCTTGTCGACCGCGGTGGACGTGGAGTTGCCGTGCCGCAGGACGTGGAACTGCGTCCTTGTGTCGGGGTTCATCCGGGCGGTGTCGACGACCGCGGAGTCGTCGGGCGGTGTGGCCCTGATCGTCTCGGTCTTGGTCAGCGGTGCGACCGACTGTGTGAAGTACCCGATCAGCTTGTCCTCGTCGTACTTCGGGTCGAGCTGGCGGTTCTCGCGGATCGCGGCGCCGTAGTCGTAGGACGTGTAATTCTGCGGCATGCCCAGCCAGCCCCAGTTGGTGCCGCCGTAGGTCATGTAGAAGCTCTGCGCGGTGGCGCCGACGGCTATGTTCTGCTTGTAGAACACGTTGGCGAACTGGTCGTTGATCAGCTGGGCGCACTTGTCGTAGCCCGGCCCGCCCCAGGGGTCGAAGGCGCCGCCCTGGAACTCCGGCGAGTAGAGCGGCCTGCCGGCGGGGTGGTCGTAGCTGACGTCTGGAACGCCGTTCCACTTCGAGGGGTTCGAGCAGTCGAAGCCCTGCGGGTAGGAGTCGGGGCCGTCGACGTCCAGGGCGCCGGTACCTGAGTTGAAGGTGCCGTTGTTGTTGCCGGTCAGCGGCACGGTGATACCGTCGGCGCGGGCCTTGTCCTCCAGGTGCTTCATGTAGGAGTGGCCGGCGGCCGAGCCGTTGTAGTACTCGTTCTCGACCTGGTAGGCGATGACGGAGCCGGTCCCGTTGGTCAGTTGGTGGCGGGCGATGATCCGGTCGATCTGGGTCAGCCATTCGTCCGCGTACTTCAGGAACCGCGGATCGTCACTGCGGTTGTTCCCCGCCTTGGTGGTCAGCCAGCCGGGCAGGCCCCCGCTGTCGACCTCCGCGTTGATGTACGGCGCCGGGCGGGCGATGACGTATAGCCCGGCCTCCTCGGCCATGTCGAGCAGCTTGTCGACGTCACGCACCCCGCTGAAGTCGTACACACCCGGCTTCGGCGAGTGGTATCCCCAGTCGAAGTACAACGACGTGGAGTTGAAGCCTGCGGCCTTCATCTTCTGGAAGATGTCGCGCCACAGGTCCGGGCTCGGGAGCCGGAAGTAGTGGAACTCGCCGGACCACAGGTAGGTCCGCTTGCCGTCGACGAGGAACGAGTAGCCGTCGATACTCACCGTGTGCGCCCGCGGACTGACGGCGGGCGCGGCGGCGGGCGCCTGTGCGCCGGCGTCCCGCGCCGCCGCGGCGGGCGCGCTCATGCCCGCGGCCAGGGCGATGGTCGCGGCGGTTGCGAGGACCGCCCTCCACCGTCTCCCCCGACCGGGCCTCATAACTTCTGAACTGATCCGATTACCCCGCACTGCGGCCCTCCATACGGCCCGAACGATCAGCACCAAACAGACTCAGGCAAAGTCGAACAGTAGGGCCACACAAGGCTCAACACAATGGGGCGGGAAAGGACAGATGAGAAATGCGGGGCTGCAAATCCCTTGTACGCAGGGCTGGTTGCCCGGCTCGCGCGCAGCCACGACCGAGCGCCGTCTCAAACACCGCCTTCGACAAAGCGCTTTCGGCCAGAAGGTCCATAAGTACGAACGAGGCCAGGACAGTTGTGTACGCGTGCGCCGGGATGACGAGGTCCGAGGCGAACGACGTCTCGTTCTCGTCGGCCACCGACGGCGCCGCGATGCGCACGGTCAGGAAGTGCATGCCGCTGCTGAGGTGCCGTTCACGCACGCTATCGCGCCGATCCTGCCAATCGGACAGGCTCCCGTGGGGAGAATCCGCCGGCGTCCAGTTCGACGCCGTCCGGTCCCAGCGATGTGTAGGCAGTCCCGCTCTTCTGTGGGCAAGCTCCGGGGTCTTCCAGTCCCTCACCGCGTTGGTCATGCAGGTGCCCGGTCCTGCTGCCAGCGCCGACCGCGCCGCTCCGCGGACAGCTTTGGCGGCTTGGCTCCGGCCGATGTCAGAGGCGTGAGCGAGGATCTCGGCCATGACTGCGACTGCTGCCAACTACGTGTGGCTCGATGAGCGCTTCCCTGACCTCGCGGAAGCGTATTGCTTCACGCTGGTGCACAACCTGCCGCCTTCAGACCTACTTGCCCGCCGCGGAGGTCAGACCGAGCCCTCCCAGACCGGCACGGCGGCGATAGTAGACGCGGCCTTCGACCGTCCTCGGTCGTTCGGACAACGGTCGGCAGTTCATCGCCATGACCACCGTCGGCGACCGGACCCTGCTGATCGAGCCCAACGCCTGTCTCGGCGTCACCGAGGAGAAAGTCCTGCCGACATCCGCGGGAACACGCTGGATCTCGCATTTCGTCAACATCAACGGCCTGGATTCCTTCCTCTGGGCCGAGGACACAGCGAAGCGCCTGACGTTAGAGCCCGGGCTCCCCGACCACCGGTGGCGAACAACCCCTGACGAACTCCTGGACGCCATGCACCACAGCGGCTTCCAGTTCTGGGACGAGACCTCCGACAGCGCAGAACCCCTGGCCACGGAAGCAGCATTCGCCCTCGCCGAGCACCTGACGGGCGTGCGCATCACGCCGGAACTCCTGCAGGACACCACCTTCGTCTGCGGCAGCGCGGAGATCAGGTGAGCGTGTGATGGCCTCCCTCCTCGGCGACATCCACACGAGCGCCCAGTGGATCGCCCGCGCCCTCGACAGCTCCGGCTACAAAGCCGACTTCACCCCCGGAAGTCTCCGAGACGTCGAGCGGTTCATGAACGAGCACAGCGACCACGGAGTTGCCGTGGCCGGCGGACTCCTCGCAACAAGTCTGGGGCCAAGACTGTTCGCCCTGGGTACCTACGTCGGCGAGACCGTCCGGCAAGCCCTCGGCGGTGCATGGGCCGCGGACGGCGACGGCCGACTGCCGAGATGAACATCGCCCTCCACCTGCCGGACGGTTCGATCATCTGGCCCGTCCAGCGCGTGATCAAACGGTTCCGCAAGGGTCCCGAGGTTCTACAGGGAGTCGGAGCAGTGACGTTGGACACAGTCTGCTGATGTCGCCTCGCCTGCATCCTTTCTCGGCGACACCAGCCAGGGAAAGAACATCCGCGTCAAGGGGGCGGCACCGTATCAGCGGATCCCCGATTACCGAAACCGGGGATCCACCGCATCCTTATATTGATCCGAAACTCAAAGGGTTCTATTCGAGGATGTAGCGGACGTACGGGCCGCCGAAGTAGCCGCGGACGATGTGCGGTTGGCGTTGGCGGCGGTAGAAGAACCTGCGGGTTTCGGCGGCGAGTTGGGCCTGGTCGCGGGCCCGGCTGCGCATCGGAAGACTCCGCTTGAGGTCGGCGTTGACCAGCTCGTCGGGGTTCAGCTCGGGCGAGTAGGACGGCAGGAAGTACAGCTCGATCCGGTCGGGGTGGGCGGCCAGCCAGGCGCGGACCTTGCGGGAGCGGTGGGCGGAGTGTCCGTCCAGGACGAGGTGCACCTTGTGGGCGAAGTGGCCCGCAAGGCGGTCCAGGAAGCGGCACATGACGTCGGCGTCGAAGGTCTCGGTCAACACCATGAAGTGCATCCGGCCCTTCGTGCTGATCGCGGACATCGCGTTCACGGAGAACCTGTTGCCCGTGCGGCGCACGACGGGGGTGCACCCCATGGCGCCCCAGGTGCGGCCGGTGACCTGGTCGGAGCGGATGCCGACCTGGTCGGCGAAGAGCATCTCGCCGCCCTCGGCCTTCGCCCGGATCGCCGGCCAGGTCTCCTCCCGCCAGACACGGACCGCTTCCGCGTCCTGCTCGACGGCCCGCTTGTCCGGCCGGTGAAACGACAGTGCCCACCGGCGCAGGTACTTGCCCACCCCCTGCTCTGTCAGCCGCACCCGGTACAGCTTCGCGATCAGGTCTCCTACACCGGCACGAGTCCACAGCTGCCCGGCCAACCCCAGGTCACAGGGTCTGTGATCCAATGCGGCCTGCCGGATCGCCTGCTGTTCGGCCGTATCGAGAACCTGATGTTCGCCGACCCGCCGCCCACGCGGCTGGGCCACGAGTGCCTCACGTCCGCCTGCCAGCCACTTCGCCCACCAGTTGTCCACCGCCTTGAGCGAGACCTGGAACACCGCGGCGACATCCTCGCGAGTCCGGCCCGCTACCCCACCAGTTCATTCACACAGGGATCAACGACCCAGAACGCCTATCGTTTCGGATCGATAAGGGCGAACGGTCATCGATCGCCGTGGGGCAGCGGCTCAGCCTCGGTATCGATGGTGAATGCCGAGACTCGTTTAGCTCTCGGGGCCGAGGCGGGTGGGCGCGATCGCTGGTCTCTCCCCTCTGCGCTGCCGGATGCGGCTCGTCCGCCGCGCTGGCCATAACGAGACCGGTGCTGACGGCCTGCTGGTCGTTGATGCCGATGCGCTGGAGGACGGCCCACTGGTTGAGCTGAGCGCACGCCCAGTCAAGGGCGTGTGCCGCGGTGGACAGCTGCGAGATGCGCTTGCGGCCCGTCTCGTCCAGTCGGTATGGCTCCTAGAAAGCCGAATTCCATGCTTGGAGAGCAGGCGAATATCGCTCTTCTGCGTCGTCGGCGCTGATTCACAGGCAGGCCGCGATCTGGGTCCAGGAGCTGCCGCGTTCGGATTCGTAGATGACGGCCAACATGAGAGCCTGTTCGGAACCCTCTGGCCCACCAGGGCGCGGTCCCAGCCCGGGATGACATCGCCCCGGCCGATCACGACCGGCAGCGGGCCGCTGTCCGCGCGGGAACTGAGGAAGGCGTGGGCGCTGATGACGTTGAGGATGTCGACGGCGCAGACGAGGGTGTCTTTGCCGGTGATGTGGAGCTGGGCGCTGCCGGTGGTGCCGTAGGCGGCCGCGAGGGGTGCGACGACCAGGACCCGGCCGCCAGCCCGCTGACCCTGAACGGCCCAGTCCAAGGCGGGCAGCGTCGCACCCCGCCCGACGGCGAACACCTGCGGCCGAGCCCCCTTGTCGTACGAGCCGGGCAGCACCTTGCCGGTGCGCCACACCTCGGCGGTGTAGCGGACGACGACCACATCCCCGGCGTGTGCCGCACGCCCCCACGCCTGCGTGCGGGTCCAGCCCCGGGTACGACGTAGATCAAGTACTGGTTGAGGCAGCGTCAGTGTTCCGACTCCGCTCGGCAGTTGGCGCGTCCGTACGAGCCGTAGGCGGTGGCATGCTGGACCACCTTGCCGTGCAGGCTGACCGAGCAGGTGGCGTTGCCGCCCTGCTTGCCCAGGACGATGGAGACGACTGCCGGGGCGCCGGCGGTCAGGTCGGTGTCGCCGTGCCAGGGCAGGTGGGTGCTGATGGTGTGCAGTCTTCCGTCGGGCCCGGCGTAGCTGATCTGGGCGGTGCCGTGGCCGGTGATCTGGTAGGCCGCGGGGACGGTGGGGCCGTGGTGCTTGGCATCTGCGCCGTTCTTGCCGTTGCCGTTGTGGGTGGCGAACAGGACGCCGGCAGTGGCGAGGGCGGCACACAGGAGGGCGCCACCGAATAGGAGAGGGCGGGCGCGGCGCCGGGTGGCGGGAGCCGCTGCGGTTTCATCGCTTTCGGGGGTTTCGGGGACTGCTGCTGTCTGGATTTCCATCGCCGACTTCCATTGCGCGGATGGGCGCGAACGCCTGGCTTCGAGTTTTTCGGAGTGTGCCCGTCGATTAGAGCCAAGGTGGCAGAAAGGCGCAAGTGCCGGACCGAAAGGCCCCTTTCGCGCCTGCGGCTCACCACGTACGGGCCGACTTATCCCTGAAGCACAGTTAAATAGCTGCCTCGACCCGGTAAAGCGCCGACCGTAAAGGTAAAGCAGATCCCAAAGTTGTGTGTAGCCTGTGGCTGGATCTGTGTCCATGAACCGGATGAACCGGGTCAATCGGCTGGCCGGATGGATAGTTTGTTCTGTTTTGCTCGAACTGTACGCCTGCTGGATCTTCCCGCGATCGTCGTGCCACAGTCCGGCCGCTGATTCGGTGTCCCCCAGCACTGGTCGCATCAATGGCTATGGATCCGCCATGGCTGTTTTCGTGCGGACACGTCTACGTGCGTGGTTTACGGTGCTGCGGTTCATGCTGTCCTGTTCGCCGGCAACAGCCCCGAGAAATAGGGGGCATGTCGGAATGGCCATTTCGGCCTGCCTCGGGATGTTCGCGCTCCGAAAGTCACGCGCGGACGCGGTCGCTTGTGCTGCGTTTGTCGAGCATGCGTGACAAGGAGTTGTGGGTGGCGAAACGAAGTCGGATTGCCGCATCCCTGGCGGCCGGGGCGTTGCTGGGTTCTGTCATACAGACCCCGGCTTTCGCGTCCGCGCCGTCATCGGGTCATGGCGGCGGTTCTGGAATCATCAACGCAGTCAAGGGATGGTTCGGTGGCGGGCATTCCGCGCCGAAGCCGCCGACCGGTCCGAAGGGCGCGATAGCCGACCGGCAGAAGCTGCCGCCGGGCAAGAAGGCGCCGGCGGCGCATCGGGTGCGGGAGCTGACGTCCCGGCGCACCCCGTCGGCGCGGTACTGGAAGCTGTCGGACGGCACCACGCAGGCGGAGGTCTCCGCGGTGCCGCTGTCGTACCACTCGGCGGACGGCTGGAAGGCGATCGACACGAAGGTCGCCGCGAGTGGCCGGGTCGGCTACCGGTACGCCAACACCACCAACCTGGCCCGCTCCTACTTCGGCTCGCGAAGCGGGAGTCTGCTGCGTTTCGAGGCCGACGGAAAGCACACCGTCACCCTGGGCCTGACCGGTACGGACAAGGCCGTCTCCCCGGTGGTCAAGGGCGACACCGTCACCTATCGGGGACTCGCGGCCGGCGCGGATGTCGACTACCGGGTCGGGCGCGGTGAGGTGAAGGAGAACATCGTCCTGAACCGGGCCCCGAGTAGCCCGGTCTCGTTCGCCTTCACCCTCAAGACCGGCGGGCTGACTCCCAAGCAGCTGAAGGACGGCTCGATCGGGCTCTACGGCGGCAGTGAGTCGGGCCGGCCGGTGATGGTGATCCCGGCGGCGGTGATGTTCCAGGCGCCGGCGAACAGCGATGCTCCGGTGGCGGACCTGACGCACGGCGGGGTTGTGCAGAAGCTCTCCCGCCACGGGTCGTCCTGGCGGATCACGCTGACGCCGGATGCCAGGTGGCTGGCCGCGAAGGACCGCCGTTTCCCGGTGACCGTGGACCCGACGGTGATGATCGCCCCGACCCCGTCCACCTCGCAGGACGTGATGGTGGACTCCACGCAGCCGACGACGAACCTGAACGGCACGTGGCAACTGGGGGTGGGCACGACGGCGACCGGCACGCTGCGGTCGCTGCTGAAGTTCCCGCTGACGGGCATCCCTTCGAACACGCCGATCACCTCGGCGCAGCTGGGCGTGTACTACAACCAGGTCCACACCGCCAACACCAACAGCGTGGTGATCGAGGCGCATCGGGCGACGGGTGCGTGGGACGCCTCGACGGCGACCTGGAACAGCGCCAGCGGCCTGTCGGGTGAACTGTCGGGTACCACGGTGCAGTTGGACGACGGGGACACCGGGACGGCGGCGCATGGCTCGTGGCCGTACTCGAACAACTCCGCGTACACGCAGTACGCGGTCAATGGCGACTACGCCTACAACAAGGATGCGGTGGCCGGGGACACCTACACCTGGCAGCCGACCGTTGCGCAGGCGGGTTCGTACCGGGTGGATGTGCACTCGATCCCGGCGAGTGACCGGGCGACGAATGCGCCGTACACGGTGACGTACAACGGCGGCACCTACAACGGCACCATCGACCAGTCCGCCGGGAGCGGCGGGGTGTGGCGGTCGCTGAACAACGGCACCGCGCTGCCGTTCTCGGCCGGCACGGCGGGCAAGATCGTGCTCGGTGACGGGCCGGTGTCCACGACGACCTCGGTGATCGCGGACGCGGTGCGGCTGGTCGAGCCGGGGACGACGCTGACGAAGGCGGCCGGCTCGTATGACCAGTGGCACAACTTCGCGGTGACCGACACCGTGCAGAAGTGGGTCAACGGGACGACGAACAACGGGTTCGTGCTGCAGGCGGCCGATGAGTCGACGCTGGGCCAGGGCGGCCCGCTGTATGAGGCGTCGGAGTTCGGCTACGGCGGCGAGACCACCACCTACCCCAAGCTGACCATCATCTACGGCACCCCCGGCGTGACCGTGAACCCACCCACCGTGATCCACGCCACCGGTGCGGAGCTGTCCTGGCCGGCGTACACGGATCCCACCCCGGGCACGGACCCGAGCGACGACCTGGCCGAGTACCAGGTCCACCGCAGCGTCTTCCAGGGCTTCACGCCCTCGGCGGCCACGCTGGTGGCGCCGGTCGCGGCCGGGACCACGTCCTTCACCGACACCACCGCGGTGCCCACGGCCGCGGATGCCCCGGACCCGTTCCACGCGGTCTACTACGAGGTCGCGGTCAAGACGCAGGGCGGCCAGGTCATCGGCGGACCGGTGCAGCTGGCGGAGTTGCCGAAGGCCGGGCAGACCACGCAGATCATCCAGGCCGGGCAGAGTGACACCACGCTGTCCTCCGCCCAGCCGACCACCGCGCACGACACGATCTCCTCGGACGGCGTGAACCAGAAGTGGCTGGAGGTGGGCAACAACTCCGCCACCTACGGCAAGACCCGGGCGGCGCTGAAGTTCCCGACCTCCTCACTGCCCTCCACGGCGCGGGTGATCAGCGCCCAGTTCCAGGCGTGGTCGACGATCACCACCAACAGCGGCGGCGGCCAGGCCACATACGAACTGCGTGCCCTGAACCGGGACTTCGACGAGGCGACCGCCACCTGGAACAACGCCACATCCAGCACGGCGTGGACCACGGCGGGCGGCGACTACTCGTCCACCGTCTCAGACACGGTGGCCGGGGTCACTAACGACCCGGTGCGGCACTGGTGGGATGCCACCTCGCTGACCCAGGGGTGGATCACCACGCCCACATCGAACCACGGCGTGCTGCTGAAGGTCGCCAACGAGTCGACCACCTCCGGTCCGCAGGAGCGAAGCGTCTTCGCCTCCTCCGAGACGTCCGAGGCGCAGCTGCGCCCGCAGTTGGATGTCACCTATGTGGACGCGACGACGGATTCGACGTACTACGCGCCGTCGACGCCGGCGCGGATGACGCCGGGGACGACGTACAACGTGGACGTCTCGCTGACGAACACCACGAATGCCACGTGGACGGCGACCGGTGAGGCACTGTCGTACCGGTGGACCCTGCCCGACGGCACAGATGTCACCAACGGCGGCAACCAGATCCAGACCGCGCTGCCGCAGGACGTCTCCCCCGGCGAGACCGTCCTGGTCCACGCCCAGGTCAAGGCGCCCACCAACGCCGACTCCGGGAACCCGACGAACAAGCGGACCGCGTACACGCTGACCTGGGACGCCTACAACAAGACCAACAGCACCTGGAACTCAGCGACCGGCGGCGTGCCGGGCCTGACGCAGGCCGAAACCGTCGAGGACCCGACCTCCGACACGATCGGGCTGGAGAAGTTCTACTCCTACGCGGGCAAGAACACCGGTGCGGGTTCGACGGTGATGGACAACCTGGCGTCGGGTAATGCGGTGTGGTCGTACAACGCGTTCACGAATCCGGGCCGGGGGCTGGGAACGTTCGGCCGGTTTGCGTACAACTCGCTGGACACCTCGGACACGGTGATGGGGCCGGGCTGGTCCGCGCAGGCTTCGGCTCCGGTGCGCCTCGGCGCGGCGCTGGACTTCCACCCCAACCCGAATCCGACCGAGGTGACCCTGACCGACGGGGACGGCACCGCGTCGGTGTTCACCAAGCAGGCGGACGGCACGTTCAAGGCGCCGGCGGGGGTGCATTACCTGCTGGCGATGAAGGGCGGGGTCGACTGCAGCCCGAGCGCGGACGACACCCCGGACGCGTGGTCGATGACCAAGCCGGACGGGACGCGGTTCTTCTACGACTGCGAGGGCTACCCGTCCTCGATCGTGGACAAGAACGGCAACACCGAGACGTTCACTTACGCGGTCCGTAAGTCCAACAACGCGCCGCGCAAGTTCCTGCAGTACATCACCGACGCGACGGGTCGGCAGACCCTCACCGTCACCTACTACAACAAGGGGGACAACTACAGTTACGTCGACGACACGGGTACGGTCCAGTCGGGTACGAACCTGACGAACCCGAAGATCATCGATCACGTCGCGTCGATGACGGCGTTGGGTGATGGCACCAACCCGGCGCGGAAGATCACGTTCCTGTACACCACGCAGGGATTGATGGCGCAGCTCACCGACGGCGCGGGCTCGTCGCAGCCGAAGGTGTTCGGTTTCACCTACGACGCCACGCAGGGTACGAAGAACGTCAAGCTCGTCAAGATCACCGACCCGCGCGGGCACGCCACGCAGCTGGCGTACTACGCGCCGCAGAGCGGTGACGACCCGAGGTACCACTGGTGGGCCAAGACCATCACCGACCGGTTGACGAACACGACCGGTTTCGCGTACGCGGCCGACACGGGCACGCCGGCGTTCACCGACACCACGGTCACCGACGCAGAGTCGCACGTCACCACGTCTGTGACGGACGATTTCGCGCGGCCGGTGCAGACCACCAACGCCAAGAACCAGGTCACCAAAATGTCCTGGGACGCGGACAACAACGTCACGCAGCTGATCGAGGACAACGGCGCCACCACCAAGTGGACGTATGACCCGAAGACCGGCTGTCCGCTGACGATGCAGGACGCGGAGGCGGTCAAGAACGGCTGGCCGGCCACGGTGTACACGTATCAGACCCGGGTGAACGGTTACAGCGCGGACCTGTACACCAAGACGTCCCCGGAGGGTCGGCAGTGGCTGTTCGGCTATGACACCTTCGGCAACCTCAAAACGGTCACCGACCCCAAGGGCGTCTCCACCCCGACCGCCGGGGACTACACCACCACCTACGCCTACGACTCCTACGGCGAGCTGACCTCGGTCACCGATGCCAACCAGCACACCAGCACCTACAGTTCGTTCGACCCGAACGGTTACCCGCAGACCAGCACCGGCCCGGCTCCGTACAACAAGGCGGTCACGACCGCGTACGACCCGCTCGGGCAGGTGCTGTCAGTGACCGACCAGATGGGTCACACCACGACGCAGACGTATGACGTGTACGGGCGGCCGCTGGTGAAGAAGGTGCCCAAGGACCAGGCGGGTGGGGTGTACATCACCGCGCCGGCGCCGGTGTACGACGCCAACGACAACGTCACCCAGTCGACCGCGCCCAACGGTGCCGTGTCCACGGCCGTGTACGACAACGCCGACGAGGTCACCTCGGCGACCGCGCCGAAGGACCACACCACCGACCCAACCCGTACAACGTCGTATACATACGACAAGATCGGTGAGCTGAAGACCACCACCGAGCCCAAGGGCACCCTGACCACGTCCGATCCGACGGACTACGTCACCACCAACACCTACGACTCCATCGGTGAGCTCACCGACGTCGTCAACGCCAACGGTGACAAGGTGTCGTACCAGTACGACGACGTCGGTAACGCCACCACGGTCATCGACCCGGTCAAGAACGCCACCACCGACACCACCGACTACACGAGCAAGACCGACTTCGACTTCGACCACCGCCCCTACCAGGTCACCGACGCGGCGGGGAAGGTCACCAAGACCGGCTACGACAAGGACGGCCTGAAGACCACCACGACGGACGCCGACAACAACACCACCACGACCACCTACGACGAGCGGGGCAAGGTCTCCCAGGTCCAGGCCCCCTACCAGGGCAGCGCCGGCACGCCGACGTACCGGACGACGAAGTACGAGTACGACCAGGTCGGCAACACCACCAAGGTCTACTCACCGCGCGCGACAGCCGCGGGGAGCACCACCGCGTTCATATCCCAGACCGTGTACGACGAGCTGAACCGCCCGAAGGAGACGATCCAGCCGTACGACCCGGCCGACGCGAAGTACAACCACCCGGTCTCCACGTACACCTACTACGACGACGCCGGGCAGGTGACCAAGACTTCTGCGCCACCGTCGAACGGGCAGAGCGTCCGCAACGACACCACCTACACCTACTACGACGACGGCCAGGTCCACACCTCGACCGACCCGTGGGACATCACCACCTCCTACAACTACAACGACCTGGGCCAGCAGACGTCGCGGACGCTGACGTCGGCCGGCGGGTCGTCGTCGCGGACGATGGGCTGGTCGTACTACCCGGACGGTTCCCTGGCCTCGCGCAGTGACGACGGTGTGCCCGTCGGCCTGCAGGTGGTGCTCGTCGACAACTCCGACACCCAGAACACCACCACGACCGGCACCTGGGCCACCGCGTCCACGGGCACGGCCCATCAGGGCTACGACTACCGCACCCACGCCGCCGGCAGCGGTACGGACGCCTTCACCTGGCAGCTCAACATCCCCCAGGACGGCACCTACACCGTCTACGCCAAATACCCGCAGGTCACCGGTGCGGCAACGGCGGCTGCCTACACCGTCACCCATGACGGCACCAACACCGCCAAGACCGTCAACCAGACCACCGGCGCGGGCACGTGGGTGTCCCTGGGCGCCTACAGCTTCACCCAGGGCGGCACTTCGTCGCTCTCCCTCGCCCAGAACACCGGCGGCACCGTGTCCGCGGACGTGGTCAAGCTGGTCCGCGACAACAGCGCGGACACCGACAACGAGAAGCACACCTTCACCTACAGCCACGACCCCAACGGCAACCTCACCACCATCGGCGACACCTCGCCGGGCACGGCCGTCGACACCTACAACATCGACTACACCGGCCTGAACCAGGTCCAGAAGGTCACCGAAACGGCATCGGGCACGGAGAAGACCCACACCTCCTACACCTACGACCCCGACGGGCAGCCGGCCACCGTCGACCACCCCGGCCAGTACTCCGCCTACACCTACGACCTGCGCGAACTCGTTCAGACCGTCAAGGTTGGCGACTCCGCCACCGACCCGTCACCCAAGACCACCACCTACACCTACACCCCCCGCGGCCAGCAACTACGCCAGACCAAGGCCAACAACAACACCGTCGACTTCACCTACTGGCCCTCCGGCTCGGTCCACACCCAGACCGAGAAGACCGCCAGCAACACCCTGGTCGACGACCACACCCTGACCTGGGACCCCGACGGCAACAAAGCCGAGGACATCGCCAGCAAGCAGAACGCCGACAACCACACCGCATACCTGAACTCGACCACCGACTACACCTACGACCCGGTCGACCGCCTGGCCAAGTCCGTGAAGACGGGCAACGGCGCGGACACCGAGACCTACGTCCACGACGACAACGCCAACGTCATCAGCCAGACGCTCAACAACACCACCACCACCTACACCTACGACCGAAACCGCCTGCTGTCGTCCGCCTCCGGCACCACCAGCGCGGCCTACAACTACGACCCCTACGGCCGCCTCGACACCATCACCAGCGCCGGAACCGTCATCGAACGCAACACCTACGACGGCTTCGACCACATCACCAAGAACACCAAACTCGGCACTGGCGGCGTCACCACCACCACGACCTACGCCTTCGACCCCCTGGACCGCACCGCATCCAAGACCGTCGGCGGCAAAACCACCGACTTCTCCTACCTCGGCCTGACCAGCCAGATCCTCGACGAAACCGTCGCAGGCCAGCTCACCAAGTCTTACCAGTACAGCCCTTGGGGTCAGCGGCTGTCCCAGGTCACCCACAACACCGACGGCAGCACCACCGACTCCTACTACGGCTACAACAGCCACTCCGACGTCGAAACCCTCACCGACTCCACCGGCCAGACCAAGGCCACCTACGGCTACACCGCCTACGGCAACAACGACACCACCGAGTTCACCGGCATCGACAAACCCGACGCCCAGGACCCGACCAAGGAGCCGTACAACGCCTACCGGTTCAACGCCAAACGCTGGGACCAGACCTCCGGCACCTACGACATGGGCTTCCGGAACTACGACCCCGGCCTGAACACCTTCACCAGCAGGGACATGTACAACGGCGCCCTCGCCGACATGAACCTGTCCACCGACCCCCTCACCGGCAACCGCTACGCCTTCGCCGGCGGCAACCCCACCAGCATGGTCGAGATCGACGGCCACCTTTCCATCGGGTCCGCGATCGATGACATCGGCAGCGCGCTGAAGGACGGTGCTCAAGCGCTGGAAGGCGCCCTGTCAGGCACCGCTGACGCTGCGGCGAGTGAAGGCAGCAGCCTGCTGAGTGATGTGACTCCTTGGGGCATCGCAGCATCCGTCTTCGCGTATGCATCCAAGCCCACGCCGACCGCGTCCAACGGATACGAGTCGGACCCCGGTGAGAAGCCGGACTACAGCAAGGGGCTCCTCCTCAAGCCAGACTCCGTCAAGGAGTGGCAACCCGGCGACGCCCGGGTGCCGTTCACCCGGGAGGACTGCGCGAAGAGCCGATCGAGCATGATCTACTACATGCCGCTGGACTCCCAGGGGCGTGCTCAGGGCGCGATTGCGTGCCTCAACAAGGCGGACATCAACTACACCGACAAAGACGGAAACCTCAAAGACCCGAACAATTCGACCAAGATGGTGGGAAGCACCACCATGTGGCCGATGAGCACTCCGGGGGCTTGGGCTGCGTCTCCCAAGGGGTGGCGTCCGGGTATCGGCCTCGATCGGTCGCACCTGGTGGCCCGTCGATTCGGCGGAAGCGGCACTGACCGGAGAAATCTGGTGCCCTTGCCGAGCGATGTGAACCAGGACAGCATGGGCGATTGGGAGGAAGCGATATCCGACCAGTTGGAGCAGAAGAATACCGTCTACTATGAAATCTCGGCGAGCTACCAGGGGGACAGCACCATCCCCTCACTGCAAGGGCTGGCGGCCTCGTCGGGCGGGGCTGTTTACCCTTGGGGCTATACGGCCGGGCAGTAGGTGAAGGAAACGAGAAGAGGCGCCATGGACAGGGTTGACGAGATCATCTCCGCCACTCGCTGGGACGCTGAACGGCGGGATGTGGACTGGGATGACATCGAGGAGCAGTTCGGGACGCAACTTCCGGCTGACTACAAGGAACTCTGTGAGGCGTTTCGGCACGGCGCTTTCAGTGGGTATCTGGAGTTGCTGCCACCGAATGCCATCGACTCGTACGGTCTGCTGGGGCGATGGAAGTCGCAGCGGCGGCGCTGGGAGAGCGGTCAACTGAGCGCGCTCTTCGACCCCTATGAGGTGTTCGACAGCGGCGGTAGGGGACTCATCCTCTGGGGGAACTCACTCACGGAGGACCAGTACTTCTGGCTGGCCGATGCCGCAACATCACCCGCGCAATGGCCGGTTGTGGCCCGAACCGATCCATTGGAGGACTGGCACCATTTCGACATCTCGACCACGGAATTCATCTATCGCGTGCTGACAGATCGGGACTTCCGTCCGTTCTCCGTTGCGGGAAAGGTGGAGCGTCCGTTCTTCGAGGTGTACGAATGATGTAGCAGGCGGCGGCATCTCTGCCGTCGTCCGATGGGTGAGGCTCCGCTCCGGTGCGTCTGGGGCGGAGCCTCACCCGCGGGGGAGCCCAATCCCTACGCGTACATGTTCGGTCCCCCACAGCCCAGGCAGGGCCAAGGGCTGCTGATCGCATGAGGCCAGGGGCCGCCGCTCCTTTCCGTCCGGCACTCACACCGGCCGGAAGGGGGGCGGCCCCGCTTGTTGCCGCCGGCACCAGCGGCGGTGCAAGGTGGACGGTCGTGAACCGAGGTGCGCCAACGGCAACACCGTTGACTACACGTACCACCTGGACGCGGTGCTCAACTCGACGACGGAGATGGAAGGTGTCTTCGAAAGCCTGGCGCCCGTCCTCCCTGAAGGGACCCCGGAAGCTGATCCGACTCTGAAGAGCCACCAACGCCTGGTCCGGAGAAGCGCTAGTGCTGGATTCCTCATTGGATGTACACATATCGGCGTCGTAGTTGGCGGGTGGGCGGGGTCGGCCGCCCCCAGATCCAGGGCCTGGCTCGGGCGTTGAGTTGCCGGGTGGCCACGGCTGTGGCCTGGGCGATGTCGTCGGGGTTGGCGAAGGACCGCCCGACCAGGGCGGTCTTGCGGAAGATCCGCCACCAGCCTTCCTGCAGGTTCAGCCAGCACGCGCCGACCGGGATGAACGCGTGGCGGATCCGGGGGTGCCCCCTACGCCTCACGCGGGACTGTCGTCCGCCCCAGCGACGTGCTCGGCTCGGGCACTTGCGGCAACGGCGGCTGACTGGCGGAACATTGGGGCATCCGAGGCGAACGCGCCCCACCCGCGCTGCAGTCGGGCGACACCGTCACCCGTACCGCGGACGTTCGCGGTGCCCACATAGGCCGGGCCCGCCGACCTGGCCGGCGCGATCCGCGGGCACTGGGGAGTGGAGAACTCCTCGCACCAGATCAGGGACGTCACCTTCGCCGAGGACGCCTCCACCGTCCACGCCGGGACCGCACCACGGGCCATGGCGACCCTCCGCAACCTCGCCATCGGCGTGCTGAAAACCCTCGGAGCCGACAACATGGCCAAGACCACCCGGGCGATCCGCGACGAGCCCCAACGAGCACTCCCCATCCTGGGCATCACCAACGATCCGGACAGCTACGGAACTTGATCAAGTCCTGACACCCGGGGCCACGGTCGCAAGGAGTGGGTAGCAGGCCGCAGTACGCGACCGGACCCTCGGCCGGGCTAGTGCCGCAACAGGCAACGTTCGCCCCGTCGCGACGCCCGGCACGCACTCTCGCCGCACCGGACGAAAGCCCAAGTACGTCCAGTACGAGGACTTCCGGCCGGCACGCCGAGAGCACGCACCGGACGCCGCTCCTTGACGGGCAAACGTTGCCTGCCGCGGCACTAGCTCGCGGGGGTCCCGCAGCGCGTTTTCTGTCACTTCCCTGTCACGAGCCCCATGGACGCTCACGCGTTGCAGGGTTCTGACGCGTAAATACCGACCCGTATGGGCAAAACCGCAGGTAGCTGACCTCGCCTCCTGCGTTGTCGCCCCGCGACGCGGTGTTGATCAAGGGCTACGGGGTGTTCGACGCGCCCATTTACCTGCCCCACGGCGGGCGGCGAAGCCGCCCTGGGTCGCTGACCTGGACTTACGCCCCCGTTATGGATCAACTGGACGCCCTTGGACGGTTTCTACGACATGTGCCATGTGGTACCGCGGCCCATTCGCTGGCACCACGTACCACTCAGCAAGATCCGGACCAGGTGCGGACCGAATCAGCCTGGCACTCGACGTTTCCACTCTTTGCCGCAGGTCAGGAGCGAGGTCAGGCGTGTACCACCAGCAGACCAAGAACATTCTTTGTTCTTACAGCCCTCAGAAACTTGGCTTTTCCTAGAGCCTGAAGTCGGGTTGCCTGGAGGCATCGTTGCGATCCAGGCAACCCGACATTGTAGGTACCCACTGTCACGGCGAACAGCGCCTTGCGATCAGCCTCGGCACAGGCGGAGACCCTCCAGCCGCCCGTCGGCAGCCACCGGAAACAACGCCCCGGCAATGATCGGCCAACGGCGTGACGTGACCTGGGCGCAGCGGCGAGCGCGGCCAGACCACGCCGGATGTCTCCGCCACGGAGGAGGACCCGGGACGCACTCCGACCGGATGCTGCGCGCCTGATTCCCGCTCCACGGCGTGGTGGTGGGCCCGGCGGACGGCCGCCGGGCCACCACCACGCCGACCAGGCAACCGGCCCC
>NZ_JBEYFS010000195.1:0-22970 GCF_040634475.1 Streptomyces sp. NPDC007095 | reverse complement strand
CGCGTAGCAGGCGCTCAGCACGGCCGTGCTGGCCGTGTCGGTCACCCGCGGCATCACCGTCATCAAGAACGGCAGCGTCAGCCGCACCCGCCCCCATCCGTCGGCCGTACGTAGTGACTTCAGCAGTCGCATCAGGTCGGACCGGGGCAAGGCCATCGTGCGCTCCGCCGGCTGAACTGCCCGTTCACCAGGGAGACTTGCGCGGTGGCCTGCCCTTGTTCAGGGAGCAGTCACCGGCAGTGGGTGCACGCCCCGGGCAGACACCCGCGCGTTCACGACCCTTGAGCGGCTACACCTGGCTATGTACGTGAGTTGGGGCTCTGGTCCACTTTCTGTGGAGGGCTCACCGACAGTGATGTCAGAGGCATGTGGTGAGATGGCCGCTCTCTATTGGCTGTCTGTGGGAGATCGTTCCGATGCCTGTGTACCCGTCGCTGACCCGCGCTCTGGCGGAGGCTTTGGTCGATGTCCTCTGGTTCGTTGAGGGGTGCACGGACGAGCAGATGGATCCGGATGACGCGGTGAAGGTCTTGGAGGGTGTCGCCCATCTGGTGACACAGCTGTCGAGTGATCAGCGAAGCGAGTTCATCGACCTACTCGGTTCGATGGCTGCAGAGGAGGCCGATCCTTCGCGCCGCGAGTTCTTGGAGGGCTTCCCTGATGGTTTTGGACTCGTTGAGGACGACTCCTGACCTGGGATCTATGCGTAGAGCAGGACGCGCTTGCGGAGGAGTTCGAATCCTGCGCGGCCAAACATCTGACGCTTGAGCATCTTGATCCTGTTGACATGGCCCTCCACCACGCCGGAGTTCCAGGGCAAGGTGAGGCCGGCGGTGACAGCGTCGGGATCGCGCAGGAGGTGCTGAGCGAAGTGGCGGAGGCTGGGCAGTTCGGTGGTGGCGCTGGCCGCTTCGATCCATTCGGGGAGCTGGTCGCCGTGCAGGTGCGTGAGCATGTGGGCGAAGGAGCGCACGTGTTCGGCGAGTGCCGTCAGTTCGGGGCAGTTGGCCAGGGCGGCTTTGAGCTGGATCCGGTCGCTTTCAGGTAGGGCGTCGGGATGGGTGAGGATCCAGCGGGTGACGGCGCGGGCGGATGGTGGCCGGGGGCCGACCGGTTGGGGCTTGCCGCGAAGGGTCCTGCTGACGTAGTCGCGGACGCTTGCGTATCCGCGTGGATAGCCCTGTTCCTTAATCTCCTCCCACAGTTTCCAGGCGTTGGTGCAGCCTTCCTGCCAGCGCTGATCGAGGTAAGGCTTGTAGTCGTCGAGCCTGGTCGCACGGCTTTGCCACTGACCGGTGAACATCTCCTCCGGAGTCGTGGCGCGGGAGAAGCGCAAGATCGTGTTGAGGGTCATGCCGAGCTGCCGGGCGACGGACCGCTTGCTGTGACCGGCGGCGAGGAGAGCGTGGATGGTGGCGTGCTTGGCGCGGGTGCGTTCGGCGAACCGGTGCCCTGTCGGCCAGGGCGACGACGCGGTCGGCTCCGCCTCTTCCTGCGGTTGCTCCGGCTGAGCCGGCGTGGGGCGCAAGCAGCAGCGGTGCCGGTAGACGTACTTCTCGGCGGCTTCTCCCAGGTTGTGCCAGAGATGCCATCGGTCGGCGACCTGGAGGGCCTGTGGGGCGCCGCGGGTGGCTCCTTCGGCGAAGAAGGTGGCCCGGTCACGGCAGATGATCTCGATGCCAGGCCGCGAGCGTGTCCGCCTCCCGGTCGGGAAGGAGGTCGACCGGCCGACGTGTCTCGACGTCGACGAGCACGGTTCCGTAGACACGGCCCTTGCGCTGGGCGTACTCGTCCACGCCGACCACGCGGGGTGCTGCGACGGCGGGGTCCGGAAGCGAGGCGATCAGCCTCAACAGGGTGTTCCGGCTGACCGGAACCTTGAAGGCGCCCGTCATCCGGGCACCGGCCCGGCCCGCGAGCGCAAGACCGACCGCCACCAGCGTCGACCGCAGCCGCTCGGTCCGTCGCCCGAACCTGCGGGTGAGTCCGGGTACTTGCTCGGCGAAGGTCTTGCGCGGGCAGCAGTCCTCCGCGCAGACGAACCGCCGCACACGTAACGACACCACGACGAGCTTGCCCGCTGTCGGCAGGTCATGCGGAAATCGCAGGTAAGAGCCATGTATTCGGCCCGACCAGCACCCGCACCCCGGGCAGGCCGCCCGCCCTGCGGTCGTACGAGCCTCGATCCGGACGGCCGTGTCGGTCACCTCGACCGACTCCACCAACACGCCCTCGACCGAGGAGAACAACAGCTCATCCAGCTGTGGCAGCACTTCGTTCACGGCGAAGGACTGTCGACCACACCACCGTCCAGCCGGGCGATTTTCGGGCGAACTCAACCGGCATCACGCGAAGATCAACGGTCACCCTGCGTACGCGCCCACAAGAAGTGGACCAGAGCCCACGGAACTGACACAGCCATACACCATGCGGCGGGCCACCAGCCTGCGGCGAATGCGAGCGGAGGCAGCAACTGTGCACGTGTACATCAGTGCCGACATGGAAGGTGTGACCGGACTGGTCGACGCCGACGACGTCCCGCCAGGCGGCCGGGACTGCAAGCGCGGGCAGGAGGATGAACCCAGGACGTCAACGTCGCCGTGTGCGGCGCGCTCGATGCGGGGACCACCAGAATCCTGGTCAACGACGCGCACGGTCCCATGCGGAACCTGCTCGCTGACCAACTGCACCAGCGGCACTGGCGGTCCAGGTCGGCAGGCCGCTGTCAGCCGTGTGAGCAGGACGACACGAGGGTGCATCTGGACCGCGCACATGGCCGCTGTGTTGGGACGCACGATTGTTGGGGCAGGGGCAGGCCTTCAGCGGGAAAGGGGGCCCCGGCTCGCGCGACTGTCTCGATCAGATGGACGGGCTCTCCAGGAACTCCGATCCGGTCGTAGAACTCGACAGTCACTCCTGTGAGTTGCCGTCCGTAGACGCATCGCCCGTCGCCCAGATCGATGCGCACGACGCGTCCCGGAACCCTGCTGGCGCAGGTCTTGAGGACCTTCCGCCCGTCGGGTCTGCGTTGGTTCACGTGGTGACTATTTCCGCGGGCGACGTGGGCTGGCCCCGCTGGGCCTGGGTGAGCCGACCGCATGAGGAGCGCCCGGTCGGTGCCGAAAAGGGCGTCCGCCGCACCGCATTTCGTCTCCCCGAGAGCTTCATTCCATCGGTAGCCCCCGGTAGGGGCCGGGTACGTCGCAGATCCCGGCACCGCGCCACCCGGGCATCTTGCCGGTGGGGAGCGACAAGGGGTGACAAGCCCTGGCGGTCGGCCGTCGCCGACGCGCATGTGGGGAACGTGGCGGTGCGCTCGCGCAGGCACCGGAAAAAAGTCAGTGACGGCACAGGGCAAGTGGCCACGGGGTGGGCTGACATTCCCTCTGATCGGGACATCGTTGCGTCGTCATGCCGTAATGGAGGGGGCGTTCTTCCCAACACGTTCTTGGTTTAGGCCCCCGGCGGCGCATGCCCGTGAGCTCTGGCATGTGGTGCCAGGACCGGCCGGGGCACCTGACCACTTCCGGACGTTGGCTCCTGTTCGCCACACGAGGCCCTTCCGTGATCGATAGCAGGCGCTGAAGGATGTCGGCGCCCGGCAGGTGAACCTACGAAGTTCCGGGCTTGTGCCGGGACATGCGGCACATCTTCTGCCTGCCTGCCTGCCTGCTTGTGATCCAAGGAGCCAGTTCTGTTGAAACGTCTTCATACGGCCGCGGCGGCTGTCGTCGCCGCCGGTTCGCTGTGCATTGTTGCCCTGCCTGCCCAGGCCGGCGCGGCGCCCGCCGCGGCGAAGGCCACCCGGCTGGGTACGGGTGCGGCCACCACGGTGACGCTGATCACCGGGGACCGGGTGAAGGTCAGCAAGGACACCGGCGGCCACCCGGCCGTTGCGGTGGAGCCTGCCGACATCCCCGGGCGTCATGTGGTCTTCAGCGCCTGGACCGGCCCCGGTGGGGAAGTGCGGGTCGTGCCCAGCGACATGGCGCCGCTGCTGGGATCGGTCCTGGATGAGCGGCTGTTCGACGTCAGTGAGCTCATCCGGGACGGTTATGACGACGCGCACGCCGCTTCGCTGCCGCTGATCGTGCAGCACGGTCCGGGGGCGCGGGTCGCCGCGCCGGACGGGGCCTCGGTGCGCGCCGGCCGGGAGCTGACCAGCATCCATGCCACCGCTATTGGTGAGATCCGCTCGAAGGCCGCCGCTGGTGTGGGAACGGCCCTGGCGCTGGCCGGCCGCAGCGCGCTGGCCGGCCACAAGGCTGTCGGCACGCTGGGTGGTGCGCTGGCCGGTATTCAGCATGTGTGGCTGGACGGCAAGGTCAAGGCCGCCGGCCTGGACTGGAACCTTCAGAAGATCAACGCCCCGGCTGCGTGGTCCACCGGTGCCACCGGCAAGGGCGTGAAGGTCGCCGTCATCGACACCGGAATCGACACCACCCACCCCGACCTGTCGACCCAGGTCACCGAATCGGTCAACTTCTCCGACGCCCCGGACGCTCTCGACCATGTCGGCCACGGCACCCACGTGGCGGGCACCATCGCCTCCACCGGCGCTGCCTCCGGCGGGGCACGCAAGGGCGCCGCCTACGGCGCCAGCCTCTTGAACGTCAAGGTCCTCAACGACGACGGCGAGGGGATGGACTCCTCCATCATCGCCGGCATGGAGTGGGCGGCTCAGCACGGTGCGAAGGTCGCCAACCTGAGCCTGGGCGGACAGCCGACGGATGGCACCGACCCCGACAGCCAGGCCCTCAACCAGCTCACCACCCAGTACGGCACCCTGTTCGTCGTCGCAGCCGGCAACAACGGCAGGCCCCACACCATCGCCACCCCCGGCGCGGCGGATGCCGCGCTGACGGTGGCCGCCACCGACCGCGACGATGCGGTGGCCCGTTTCTCCTCCCGCGGCCCGCGCATCGACGGCGCCTTCAAGCCCGACATCTCCGCCCCCGGTGACGGCATCGTTGAGGACCGTGCGGCCGGCACCTCGCTGGGCAGCCCGGTCGATCAGTACTACACCACTCTGTCCGGCACCTCCATGGCCACCCCGCACGTCACGGGTGCGGCTGCCCTGCTGGCCCAGGAGCACCCCGACTATTCCGCGGCGCAGCTCAAGTCGGTCCTGCAGTCCAGCTCCCACACCCTGGGCGGGCCTGCGCCGGGCGTGGTCTTCGGCTCCGGCCAGGGCGCGGGCCGGCTGGATGCCGCTGCCGCGCTGAACCAGCAGGTCGTCCCCGACCACGGGGCCTTCGACTTCGGCCGCCTGCTGTGCGACAGCACCGCCCCGATGACCCGTCAGGTCACCCTCAACAACACCGGCAAGGCGGACGCGTCGTTCGATCTGTCCTCCCAGCTGACCGCCCTGAGCAACCTTCAGGCGGCGCCGGCCGGGATGGTGACGCTGTCCGCCGACCACCTGACCGTCCCCGCCGGAGGGTCCAAGACCCTCACCCTCACCCTCGACCCGAGCCACACCCTGCAGGGCGAGTATTCCGGACAGGTCGTGGTCACCCCCACCGGCGGCGGTGCGCCCCTGCACCTGGCGATCGGCTTCGAGAAGTCCGACCTGTGCGCCCTGCACCTGTCCGCCCTCGGCCTGGACGGCAAGCCCGCCATCGCCTACGGCCCGGTGCTGGACCTGGACACCGACCACCCCACGGGCGTGGGCATCCCCAGCGGCGGGACGACGCTGCTGCTGCCCCAGGGCAAGCACCTGGCCTTCACCCTCAGTGTCGAGCAGATGCAGCCCGACGGGCGCCTGGCCGCCGCTGTGATGAACGTTCCCGAGATCACGGTCACTCCCGGCAAGCAGGTCGTGCTGGACATGCGTAAGGCATCGCCCGTCACGGCGGACATTCCCAGCCGACACGTCGCGACTGCCACCACCTACGTGAACGCCAACCGCGTCAGCGCCGACGGTGTCGGCCACATCGCGTTCTTCGACATGGCTACCAACGGCTCCTCCGACATCGCCTTCTACGCCGGCCAGAGCGACGACCCCGTCGTCCACGGCACCTTGAACACCCAGCAGTACTTCCGGCTGGTGGATGCCGCGCACGCCACCGACACCGCGCACGCCTCCCAGGTGTACGACCTGGCCTGGAACGGCACCTCCTTCCCCGCCGACATGCGCCACGTGCTCTCCGGCAGGGACGTGGACAAGCTGGCCCGGGTCGACGCGGACTACCGCAACCTCAACTACCCGCAGCAGAGCAGGGGCGACTTCGAGGGACGGCTGCCCTCCGCGAACGGCCGGCCGCTGTTCTTCCTGTGGCCCCCGCACCAGCAGATCGCCCTGCCCATCAAGCGGACGGAGTACGTCAGCCCGGGCATGGACTGGCAGCGCTGGTACTTCCACAACTCCTCCAGCAACCGGGCGAGTACTCAGCTGATGAGCATCCGGCCCCAGCACTACCGCACCGGTGAGCGCACGCACGAGGACCAGCTCGCCGGCCCGTTCACCACACTCGGCACCGGCCGGCTGGATGCGCACGTCCTGGAGATGCTGGCCTGGGATCTGACCGACACCGCCGGCAACAGCCTGTGGAACGACAACCCCGCCGGATCCCAGCCGGGCTGGGGCAACGAGACCAAGGCATGGCAGGACGGCCGGCTGGTCGCCGACTGGAGCGACTACCAAGGCGGCTTCGACCTGCCCGCGCCATCCGCCCCGACCACCTGGAAGGTCCAGCGCGACATCACCACCCCCGGTAAGCTCACCAGCGGCAACGACACCCACACGGTGTGGACTTTCCAGACCAATCCCGTCACCGCCGGCAGCGCCTTTCTGCCCCTGCTCAATCTCGACTACCGCATCCCGCTGGACGAGAACAACCAAGCCCGGCCGGGCCACGCCCTGCCCCTCACCGTCGACGCGCACCGCCTGGCCGGCGCGCAGCCCAGCCGGATCACCTCGCTTCAGGTCACCTACTCCACCGACGGCGGAAAGACCTGGCACAAGCCGAACGGTGAGACCCAGGACGGCCGCTACCACGGTGTCCTGCCCAGCGGGGCCCTGGCGGCCGGCCAGATCGTCGCCCTCCACGTCACCGCCCGGGATGCCGACGGCGGCTCCATCGACCAGACCCTGAACGAGGCGATCCTGGTCGCCCACTGATCCACCACCACAGGCCGCATCCGGCGGGGACGAGCACCGGTCCCCGCCGGATGCGGTGCACCTGCACGCGGCAGGCGCCGGGGGAGAGAAAGAAACCAGGCGCCCACCCCGGCCGCCAGGTGACCCACGCAGGCCGCCCGAGGGAGGCGGCCGAGTTCATGCAGGAGGGCGCCGGCCCCGGCCGCGACGCCGGCCCGACACCCCTCCCGAGGGAGGAGCACGCCGTGGAGGACGGGGAGATGGGCCCGTGCCGAGCGGGGCCTTCGACGGTGTTCGCCGACGCTTCATCAAGCGCTGGTACTGCCAGGCCTCCCAGGTCCCTGACACCGGCGACCCGTTGGCAGCCAGGTGTGGGCCAGCTGAAGCAGAAGTCAGGAGATGGCCCGGCGTGAGGCAATGGTGGCCTGTCGTGCGGTTACCGAGCCGGTGCAGGGTCTGCCAGCCTTCACGGGGCCGGGTTGCAGGGCCGCGGAAGACGGGACCGAGCCAGGTGTGTTCCGTGCGCCGGGAGCGAACCGAACGTGAAAGGCAAGCGTGCAGGTCAACGTGATGGACCAGGGGCCCAGCCAGGAGGCGGAACCCCATCTCGCCCCGCTGGGCCTCTCCCCGGCCCAGGAGAGGATCTACCTGACGCTGCTGGCGTCGGGCGGCGAGCACACTGAACGGCTCGCCGACATCCTGGACGTGCCGGCGCAGGCCGCGGCAGGGGACCTGTCCAACCTGGCAGCGCTCGGGCTCGTGGCCAGGCAGGACACCGCGGGCGGCGGCCGGTACACGGCTGTGGCACCCGACGTCGCGGTGGCGGCGGCGGTGATGCAGCGCCAGCTGGCCCTGCTGAAGGTCCAGTCACGCATCGACACACTGATGCAGACCTACCGCAGCCGTGTGGCCGGGGCCGGCCCGCCGGCCCAGCTCCTGAGCAGTCCCGAAGAAATCCGGGAGTGCTTCGTGCACCTGCAGCGCACGGCCCGCCAGGAGGTGCTCAGTTTCACCCGCCTGCCCTTTGCCCTGGCCCTGGACCGCAATGACACGGAGCTGGAGATGCTGGAGCGGGGCGTTGGCTACCGGGCCGTCTACGAGCGGGCCGTACTGGCACAGCCCGGCGCGCGAGAGCAACTGCGCGGCTACCTGAATGCCGGTGAACAGGCCCGCGCCGCGACGATCCTGCCCAGCAAGTTCGTCATCGCCGACCGCCACCTAGCCATGATCGCGGTCCGCAGCGACCAGCAGGAGATGGCCTGCGGCTGCCTCCTGATCCGCACTACGGGGATCGTGGACGCCCTGACGGCCCTGTTCGAGCACGTCTGGGACCGCTCGGTGCCTCTGCAGCTCCACGATGAGGCCGGGCCCGAAAACGACGCGCTGACCACCGTCGGCGGCGGCGACCTCGAGCTGCTCGCACTGATGCTGGCCGGCCTGCCCGACAAGGCCCTGGCCTCCCAACTGGGGCTCAGCGTCCGCACGGTCCACCGGCGTATCCGCCGTCTGATGTCCCTCACCGGCTCCACCACCCGCATGCAGCTGGGCTGGTACGCCGCCCGAACCGGACTGCTGTGAGAAATCCCGAGCACGGGCGAGCCGGCCCGTCGGCCCGCACCAGGGGGCCGCTGCCGCAGCTCGCTCCCGACGTGAGCGCCGGGGCGGACAGGAGCCCGGCCGCGCGATGCCCGCAGCCTGCCCGGCCGGGCCCCCGTTCGGCCCTCCTGCGGGCGATGGCCGGATACGAGGGGTATCGGTCCTTGCCCCGCCGTGAGGCCTGGCCCGACCCTGGCAGTCATGATCACCTCGAACGGCCCGGCCAGCGCGGACAGGCGCCCGCGCACCCACCTCGTCGTGATGGTCCTCTATGACGGGGTGCAGGCGCTGGACGTCACCGGGCCGATGGACGTCCTGGCGGCCGCCAACGACCACGGGGGCCGCTACCGGGTTGTTGCCCTGTCTCCCAGCGGTAAGGAGGTGCGGACCACGTCCGGGTTGCGGCTTGTCTCCGACGGGGTGCTTGAGGAGTGGTCCGGGCGGATCGGCACACTCATGGTTCCCGGCAGTCCCAACTGGCACGTGCCCGTGGAAGACCACGGGCTGATCGAGGAGTTGACGCGACTGGCCCGCTCGGCCGGCCGGGTGGCCTCCCTGTGCGCGGGAGCCTTCCCGCTGGCGGCCGCGGGCCTGCTGGACGGGTGCCGTGTGGCCACCCACTGGCGGCAGGCCGACCAGCTGGCCGCCCGCTTCCCGTCGGTGCACGTGGACCGCGATGCGCTGTTCATCCGTGACGGACGGATCATCACCTCGGCGGGCGTGACAGCAGGCATCGACCTGACGCTGTCGCTGGTGGAGGAGGACCTGGGGCCCGAGGCGGCGCGGGCCGCGGCGAAGGACCTGGTGGTCTTCATGGCCCGGCCGGGCGGCCAGTCCCAGTTCAGTGTCCGGCTGCGCGCACGGTACTGCCGCAGCGTGACGGTCCGTGCGGTGCTGGACGCCGTGGCGGCCGCTCCCCACCTGGATCACCGGCTGGGCGCGCTGGCGGCAGGGGCGGGCGTGAGCGTGCGCCACCTGACCCGGCTGATCCGTCAGGAGACCGGCACCACGGCCGCCCGGTTCGTCGAGCAGATCCGCCTGGAAGCGGCGCAGGGCATGCTCGAATCGGGCACCGACCCGTTGGACACGGTCGCCCGCAGGAGCGGATTCGGATCCGCGGAAACACTGCGCCGTGCATTTCAACGCGAATTCGGCATTACCCCCGGCGCCTACCGTGCGCGTTTCCGTACCACGCAGCCGGAATGCCCCCGGGCGCCGTCCGGACCCGGCGGCGCAGTGCCCGCAGGCCGGGTGGCAGTCGCGCGGGGCGGCGGGTCGGCCAACGCTGGGTGACCGCCTTGCCCCGCAGATGAGGTCGGGCGGAGGATTTTCCCATGGACGGGCGAAGCGGGCGGAGCCGGCCGCACCTGGTGGTGATGGTGCTGTTCGACTGCGTCCAGTTGCTGGACGTCACCGGGCCGCTGGAGGTGTTCGCCGCCGCCAACGACCAGGGCGCCCGCTACCGGTTGCTGACCGCCTCCTGCGGGGGGCGGGAGGTGGTGACCACGGCGGGCGCACGGCTCGCGGCGGATGTGGTCCTGGAGGAGGTCACGGGCACAGTCGGCACCCTGATCATCCCCGGCCGCTCCGACTGGCGGACGGCGGTGTCCGACGCTTCCCTCATCGCCGGGATCAGCCGCCTGGCCGGGCTCTCCCGCCGAGTGGCCTCAGTGTGCGCCGGCGCGTTCCCCCTGGCGGCCACAGGACTGCTGGACGGACGCCGGGCGGCCACCCACTGGCGCCTGGCCGGCGAACTGGCTGAGAACTTCCCCCATGTCCAGGTCGATGCCGACTCCATCTTCGTGCGGGACGGGCACCTCATCAGCTCCGCCGGGGTCACCTCCGGTATCGATCTGGCCCTGTCGCTGGTGGAGGAGGACTTCGGCCCCCAGGTGGCGCGTGCTGCGGCGAAGTATCTGGTGGTCTTCATGGCCCGGCCGGGCGGCCAGTCCCAGTTCAGTGTCCGCCAGGCCGCCCGGCAGCCCCGCCACCAGGTGGTGCGGCAGGTGATGGACGACGTCACGGCCGATCCCGCCGCCGATCTCAGCCTGGAGGCCGTGGCCGGGCGGGTCGGGGTGAGCGTGCGCCAGCTGACCCGGCTCTTTCGGGCCGAGACCGGGATGACTGTGACCTGCTTCGTGGAGCAGATCCGTCTCGAGGCGGCGCAGGGGCTGCTGGAGTCCGGCACCGACCCGCTGGACGTCGTGGCCCGCCGCTCGGGGTTCGGCTCCGAGGAGACCCTGCGCCGTGCCTTCCAGCGGGAACGCGGCATCACCCCCGGCACCTACCGGGCGCGGTTCAGGACCACCTTCACGGCCCACTCGGCCACGGCCGGGGCCCACTGACCGCCCCTCTTTTCTTGTGCTGCATCGCCGATGGCCGGTTGCCGCACTGCCGGTTGTCGGCGCGGCGGCGGCCGCCCTCCAGGCACGGCACTCCATCCCCACGCCGGTTGCCGGCGCCGGCGCCACCATCGGCACGGTGCTGGTCGCCGTCGCCGTCGCCGTGGCGGTCTTCCTCACCACCGTCCGCTCCCGACGCTGTCCCACCTGCCGGCTGCCGGCTGGGACGGCAGTGGCAGTCGGCGGCACCGAGGTACTGATCGCTCGTGCCGACGGCATCGGCTCGCCCTCGTCGCGGACGTCCTCGTGGTGCAACCTGCCACCCGACCGTGATCCGCTACCGGGATCGTGCGACGGTCGCCCCATGGCGGCTGTGTTCAGGACGATTCAATGGTCGTCCGGCAGGTTCGCAGGGGCCGGAGGGGGAACTGGGCGGGTTTCCTCGTGCCAGGCCGAGCCCACGGCAGTCGCGGCGATTCCATTCCTGGAAGAACGGGGCCGGGCTTCTGAACCCGAACCTCCCGTCGGCCGCCGGGAGGTGGCCCAGAAGCTCTCTGGCATGTCGTGACGGTACAACTGTGCCAACTGTTCGATGACGGGCCGCAGTTCAAGGCCCGCAGGCCGGAGAGCAATGGGCGTGGAGTCATCGATCGAGCGGATCGGGGGATGCTCGCACCGGTACGCAATTCGGGTCCCAGGGCAGGGAGGAACGTCGTTGCCATGCAGCGTCGGCCGCCCGCCCGCCCGGCGGGATGCCGACGACACTCCCTAGGAGCCTGCCCGCTGCTCCCGGTGTCCTGTCCGATGCCGGCCCGGCGCGTACCGGTGGGCAGTATGGCGTCGACGGCCAGCCCCCTGCGGGCGCGTCCGCGTGTCTACGCGTGGCCGGGTCACGCCACTTCGGCGGCGGAAGTCGCCGCCGGTCTCCTGTCCGTCGTCAAGCGCAGTACCGCGCCCACGCGCCACCCCTCGGGCTCGCGGGTCACCTCGATCGTTTCCGACAGTGCCTCGACGATGGCCAGGCCGCGGCCGTGCTCGGTCAGTTCCTGCGGGATGACAAGCCGATGTGACGCCAAAGGAGCTCCGGAGTCCGTCACGCACATGTACAGCCAGTCGGTCTGCTTGAGGAGGCGGATGGATATGTCCGCGTGGCCGTAGCGGACGGCGTTGGCCGCCAGTTCACTGATGACCAGTGCGGCCGTGTCGAGGTCGTCCGCGCTCACCCCCCACAGGGTGAGGAGGCCGGTCGTCCAGCGACGGGCGACGCTCACGCTGGCAGGCTCGGCGGGCAGCGCCACCACGGCTGTCCGGGCAGGATCCGTCGCAGGCAGCGTCATCCGGTGCGTGGCGTCCACGGCCAGTACGGTCTGGTGAGCGGCAGGGTGGGGATTACGCGGAGGAGACAGCATGGCGACCTCCAAGGGTGCCTGTGAGGCGGTGGATCCGCCGGCACATGGTGGACAACCGCGTGCGCCCCTGCGTCCGTGGCCTTGCCGCTGGACCTGTTTCCCACGTTATTGGCCGTGCGCGCGGCAAGGATCGTGCGGTCCCATGTCCGTCGTGGGTGGTACCGGCTCCCACGGGCCGATCGCAGCGGGTGGTCACGCTGGACACGCCGGATGAACGCCAGGCGCGGGCTCACGGGCGGCCCGCGACGCTGGCCGGACCTGCATCCGGGCGGGCGCTCCACGGCAGGATGCGGTGGATGCCGCGCTTCATCGGGCCCGGTTTCGCACGGCGTCGTCACTCCCACACAGCCGGTAGGTGCACGGTGTAGGGGCGCCCAGGCGGCGCTGGAGGAGACAGTAGGCCACCGCCCCGAGCAACGCGCCGATCAGCGGGGCGACCAGGTAGACCCACAGCAGCCGGGTGTCACCGGACAGCAGCGCGGGGCCCAGTTGGCGTGCCGGGTTCGCCGAGCCTCCGCTCCATCCCCCCAGCACGGTGATGATCAGGGCCGTTGCCGCGCCGACGGCATAGGGCAGCCAGCGGCTGATGGCGGGGTGGGCCAGGAAGAATCCGACCATCAGGACCACCAGCGCGAGGCAGCCGGCTTCCGCGAGCATGAGTGCGGTCGTGTTCCACGCTGGGCTCGGGTGCACGGCGGCATAGTGCAGCGATGACCGGGCGACCACCTGCCCCCAGCACCACCGTCCCAGCGCGGTGCCTGCCACCGAGCCTGCCAGTTGCGCGGCGGCGTAGAGCGGTACGTAGCGTCCGGGGAAGGCGCCCATCAGCCACAGCGCGAGGCTGATTGCGGGGTTCATGTGGGCGCCGGAGCAGCGCCCGGGCGGGGAGGTGATGAGCACCACGAGGACGATCCCGACCACGCCCCCCACGGTTGCCGCGGCCGCCCGGGTGCCTGCCATGGCGAGTGGCGAGTCCGGTGATGTCAGCCAGCGGGCGGCGGTGACCACGCAGTACAACAGGACGGTCGTCAGCGCGAACTCCCGGGCCGCGTCGGTAAGCCCGTACAGCGGGCGGCGGTCCCAAGGAGCGGGGGTGGGGCCCTTGGTTTGTTCCCGGAGCACCTTTCGACGGTACGTCGCAGGGCAGCCGCATGGGCCAGGAAGCCGCCAGCGGCTGGTGGCGGGCCCGGGCTGGGGGCATCACGGCGCGTGGATCATCAGGCGGCGGGAGCGGGCCAGACCTCGCGCAGGGTGCCGGCCAGTGCCCGTCCCTGCCGCTGGCCGGCGCGGGCGGAGGCGGGCCGCCGCCCGGGGTCCAGCGGATTGGGGCCGATCGCCTCCAGCGCGGCGTCGTCAGGCGTGATGACCCGTACCTGGCTGTGTGCGCGCAGCAGCGGCACCTCGCCAGCCAGTCCCTTGGACGCCGGGTTGAGGCCGGGGCCGGTGTCGGGGGCGAGGACGACCACCACGTCGTGGCCCATGGCGAGGTCGGCGTTGGTCGCGGAGCGGACGCTGCCGTCGATGTAGCGGCGTCCTGCGACGGTGGCGGGCGGCCACACGCCGGGCACGGCGCAGCTGGCCGCGACGGCGGATGCCAGCACGATGCCCGAGGTGCGGTCCCACACGACAAGATCCCCCGTCTGCGCGTCCACCGCCGTGATGAGCAGCCGGCGCCCAGGCCAGGCGTCAACGGGCAGCCGGGCCTGAATGGTTTGCATCCGCTCGGCCTCCGGGACGGTGTGCGCGGTCAGGGCCATGGCACCGATCCGGGCCCGGATCTCCTGCTCGTCGCGGGCGCCCTCGATCAGCCGGGTGAAGGCGGCCGCCGCGGCCTGTGGGTCGAAGTCGGCCTTCACCTCCCGCGAGGTGCTGGGGGGCCTGAGCTGTTCGGCGACGAGTGGGTGAAGGCCGACGCCGCTGGTGGCCTGGACCGCCACGACGGATCCAGCCGACGTGCCGACCACCAGGTCGGCCGCCGTAAGGTCAACCCCTGCCTCCTGCAACGCCTGGAGCACCCCGAGCTCCCAGGCAATACCCGTCACGCCGCCTCCGCCGAGCACCAGGGCCGTGGACATCAGCAGCCCGCCCCCTTGCGGCGGCCGGCGAAGGCCTGGCGCAGCACCTGGCCGGCCTGGTCGATCGCTGCCTGGGTGAGGGGACTGGCCGCCAGCGGATCCTGCGCGGTGAAGGAATGGATCGCCCCCAGGTAGCGGACGGCGATCACGGGTACGCCTGCCTCCATGAGCTTGCGGGCGTATGCCTCACCCTCGTCGCGCAGCACGTCAGCCTCGGCCGTGATCACCAGGGCCGGCGGCAGTCCGGCCAGTTCCTCTGTTGTGGCCCGCAGCGGTGCGGCAGTTGGTTCCGTGCGCACCGAGAGGTCGGGGGCGTAATGGTCCCAGAACCACTCCATTTGCGAGCGGGTGAGGAAGAAGCCGTCCGCGAACTGCTCGTAGGACGGCGTGTCGAAGCCGGCGTCCAGCGACGGGTAGAACAGCACCTGCTGCAGCAGGTGGGGGCCGCTGCGGCGCTTGGCCAGCAGGGCGGCGGCGGTGGCCAGGTTGCCGCCCCGTTGCTCATCGTCCAGATCTCCGTCCAGGGAGATCTCCCGGGTGACGGCCGGTTCGAGTCCTGGCTCCAGCCGCAGCCGGACCTGCACGTCGGCAGCTTCCGGGCGTGGCGGTCGGCATCATCCTCAAGGCCGCCGAGGTGCAGGCGCCCGACCGGCGAGGATCGGCTCGAACGCGTCCGGCCCTGTGTCTTCGCCGACCGGGGCGCGTCTGTCGGCGACCAGGCGGTGGGGCCCGACGGCGATCAAGCGGGCGATGCCGCCGCGCTCGGTGATCTGCACCTTGCGGCCGGACACCTCAGCTCTCTCCAGGAGCCAGGAGCACAGCGATCCTGCTCTTGTGGGCGATGGCGTCGCTGACGCTGGGGGAGAACCAGGCGGCGAGACGGGTCCGGTGGTGCGGGCTGAGGACGATCAGGTCGGCGTCGAAGCCCTCGGCGGCCTCCTGCACGGCTGCCGCCACATCGGACACCAGTCCATCCAGCAGTTCGCCGTCCGCCTGGATGCCGGCCTGTCGCAGGGTCGCGACGGCCGAGTCCAGGACCCGGTGGGCGGCTGAGTCATCCTCCAGGCCGACGACGGTGTCATACACCACCTCGGAGGGATCGATGTGCAGCACACGGACCTTCGCGCCGGTCAGCAAGGCCAGCTCGGCGGTGGTACGGAGGGCGCTTTGTACGGCTGGAGTGCCGTCGACGGCAACCAGGATGCGGTGGAACATGGCGGACATCTCCTGAATGTGTGGGGGGAGTCAGCGCTCGGCGGCGCTTGGGGCGGAGGGGGTGGCCACCAGCGCTTCCTGGTGCCGGTGCTCGACGGTCCGCTCGCGCTGGATGAGGGCGACGGCGGCGGAGACGCCGAGGAGCACAACGGACAGCCACAGGCCCTTGGCGATGCCTCCGGACGAATCGGAGAGCAGGCCGGAGACCAGTGGCCCGACTGCCTGGCCGACGCTGAAAGCCACCGTCAGCAGGGCGATGCCGGAGGTCCAGGCGTGCGCGGGGAGCATCCGGCGGGCCAGGACGGTCACGGCGGTGGGGCCAGCCATGAACGAGCCGCCGAAGATGATCGCCGAGGCGATCGCGGCGCCCATCCCGTGCCACAGCAGGACGGGCAGGACACCGATCAGCACAACGGCCGAGACCAGCGCGGGGGCCGCACCACCGCGCAGTCGGCCGACCACCCGGCCCCACACCAGCAACGTCGCTGCCGCGGAGACCACGCCCAGCACGATGAAGAACGTGGCCGTGCCCCAGACCTTCATGCCCTGGCTGTGCAGCAGAGCGATGACAAAGGTCATGTACGACACGTAGCCGGCGCCGAACAGTACGTACCAGACAAAGATGGGCGTCATCGGCCTGAGAGTGCCGCTGCCGCCGTGGGCGGTGCCACCTGCGGCCTGCTCGGGTATCTGGCGCGCGGCCCAGGCGGCCGGGCCGATGGCGAGGAGGGCAAGCAGGCCCATCAGCAGCCACCCGGCCTGCCAGCCCGCCACGCCCCAGGCGGTGAGGGCCGCGGGGACCACCACGCCGGAGAGCACCACCCCGATGCCGACGCCGGCCATATACATGGCGACCAGCGTGGCCGAGCGGGCCTGATGCCCGCCACTGCGGACGCGGGAGGCGAGCGCCGATCCGACCACGAAGGTCACCGCAGTGCTCAGCCCGCCGATGAACCGCAGGACGGCAAGCCCGGCGAAGGTGCCGGTCGCCCCGGAGGCCAGCAGGGTGAGCGCACTGATGGCGATGCCCCACACGAACGCTGCCCGGGCGCCGAACCGGCGCGACCACCAGGCCGCGGTAGCGGCTCCAATGATGTAGCCCAGTGCGTTGGCGGTGTTCATACCGCCGGCCGCCGCGTAGCTCCAGTGCAGTTTCTCGCGCATGGCCGGCAGCAGCAGCGCGTAGGCGAACCGGGTGAAGCCCAGCGCCACCACCGGGCCCGCCGCCAGTCCCAGCGCAACGAGAAACTCCGGCCGCTGCTTGGCGGCGAGAGACGGTGAGGTGGTCATCGCACACGCTCCCAGGCAGTCGAGTTGATCATGAGAGGGCCTTTCTCGAACGATCCGGATTGAGGATCACGGGCGCTTGATCAGCGCCTTCACGGGGATCAACCCGTGTTGCCTGCGCTGCCATGGCCAGCCGCCGGGCCCAAGAGCCCACGGATCGGGCCACCGGGAAGCGCCGCGGGGCGGGCGGCGGTCACTGCGCCGCCCGCCCTGTCACGGCGGTGCGGGGCACAAGGGCCTGCTCATACTGAGCAGGCAGTGGGGGCGCTTGTGGCAGGCGCCTGCGCACCAGGCCGAAGAGCCCAGCTCCCACGAGCGGGGCAATCAGGTATATCCACAGCCACGTGAGGTCATGGGAGAACAGCTCCGGCCCGAACTGCCGGGCCGGATTGAAGCTTCCGCCGGTCCACCTGCCGACCAGCAAGATCAGCGCGGCGATTACCGAGCCGACGGCCGCCGGCAGCAGAAAGGCCAGGCGGGGCCGAGCTGACACGAAGGTCACCGCGGCGAGCATCAGGGCGGTTGCCGCAGTCTCGGATATGAACACCACGGTCCACGGGATTCCTTCGGACGCCCGGATGGCGGCGAAGCCGACGGCAGGATCTGCCGTCTGCTCGCCCCACAACAACCGACCGGCCGCCACACCTGACACCGAACCGGCCAGTTGGGCCGCGGCGTACGCCACGGCATCCCGCCCGGGCAGGGCGCCCATGAGCCAAAACGCCAAAGAGACGGCCGGGTTCATGTGCCCGCCGGAACGCCGCCCGAAGGGCGAGACGATCAGCAGGCCGACAGTGGTGCCGCTGACCACGGCGTCCACCGCGAGTCGGCCCTCCTCCGAGGGAACCGCGCGTGGCAGAGGACTTCCGGCACCGAACAGGCCACGGAACATCGTGACGATCACCAGCAGCAGGATCGCGGTAGCGGCGAATTCACTCAGCCACTCACGCCAGTGCGGGCTGCGGCCATGCGGGCCGTCGGTACTCACAACATCCTCCTGAGCGCTGATACTTCGCCGACTTGCGACCACGCGGCGGCCGACCCGCCACGCGCCGGGCTAGCCGGCGCCCACGATCCGGCGTCGCATTGCACACCCCTGGCGCGGACGTCGCGATCCCGAGCGGTTCACCTCGTCAACCGGCGCCCATGGCAGTGCCATGGCCGGTGACACGGCCATGAAGCCCACGGATCCGGCCGCGGGCCCCGACCGCGGCACGCGGCCCGCTGTTGCCCGGGTGCCGCGACTGAGCCGTTCGGCAGGCGCACCCGCTTGCGTGATCGCAGCCGGTCAGCCGGGCGCCGTTTGAAGGAGGTCTCCCGCATGCTGCAGCGGCGCACCGGCCAGGATCTGGGCGAGATCGACCGGCTCACCGGTGAAATCGCCACCGTGGCCCGTGCAATATTGCGGGTCGTGACGGGGGTGGAGTGCACTGCCTGGCCGGCGCTGGGCAAGCGGCCGTCGGGACGACTTGCGCACCTGGTGGGCCGGCTGGCCGGGGCCGCGACGGGCACCCGCCGACTGCTGGAGCAGGCCGCTTTGCGGCTGGCGGCCATCGGTACGATCCCCGACCGGCTGGTCTCGTTGGTCGGTCCCGACGCCCGGCCGATCCGCAAGGGCAAGTCCCGGCATCCCACCCGGTTCGGCTGTCCCGCGCTTCTGGCCAGGGGTGAACGCGACTTCGTCGTCGACGCGTGCCGTCAGCGCGCAAGGCCGCGAGATACGGCTACTGACGCCCGCAGCCCCTTTTCTCAGGCAGCCCTTGGCGGAAGGGCGGAGTCGAGCAAACTGAGGTCGCCGTGCCAGCTGGGCACCCAGCCGTTTTCGATCACTCGGCGGGCAGGGAGTGCATGAGCGGCATCGACCCTGTTCTGCTCACCGAGTGGGCGATGGTGGTGCTGAACTCGCCACAGGGACAGCTGGATCAGCTGGCTCACGGTGACCGCCGGGTGATCGGCCGAAGCCCCGCGGGTGGTGATCACGTGCGGGGCCGGCGCCACTGCGCTCAGCGCCGTCGGAAACAATCCGGATGTCCAACGCGCACACGGCCCAGCCGCCCTCGACCGACTCGCCGCCGTGGTCCCGGCCGAACTCCACGACGAATGACAGGCCTTCGACCGCCGCTACCTCTCCGAAGGGTCCATGGCCCAACTCCGCACCACCGAACTGGCCGAGGACGACCGCCCGCTACCTCCACAGCCGGAACCCAATCAGCTCGGCCAGTGACTGCACCACTCGGCGGGACACCATCGGTATCCGGCTTGGAAGTGGGTGCTCGCCCCGGTCCATCAGGGCGGCGATACAGCGGCGCACGGTGCGCAGGCTGAGTCCCAGGTGCTGGGGCGGCGGCTTCGTCCTTGAGGCCGGAGGTCAGCAGGTGCAGCAGGTGCTGTTCGTTCTGGGTCAGCCCGGCTGCCCGCGGCAGCTGATCTGCACCGGCGTAGGGCTTGTCCTTCTCCCGTAGTGAGCTGGAATTCCCTCCCCTTCAGGGAGGGGAGCAGTCAACGGTGTTCCTCCGCGCCCAGAGGAATCTCGAACCAGACAGTCCTGCCGTCGGCGTGGTCGCGTACTCCCCAGTGCTGTGCCCGATCGCCGATCATGCGCAATTCACCGCTGGCGCATTGACCTCGTGATGCCCCGCGCATGGTTCCGCGGGCGCTGAGCACCTCGACGAGCAGCACGTCCGTGCGGTGCAGGCGGACACCGAGGGGGCAACCGTCGTCGCAGGCGGCAGCGCTGACCAGCTCCTCGATCAAAGGCTCTGCCGTGTCCGCGAGCGTCGGCAGGTTCCACTGCTCCAGCTGGCCACGGATGAGGCGGCGCGCCCGACAGGCCTCGGTGCTGTCGCACGAAAGGTCCCATGAGGCGGTGCGGTGGTGGGGCAGACCTCTGATCGCTACCGCCAGGAGGGTGATGTCGTCCTCGCCGCCGTGTGGGCGCAGATCGGTGAGGACGGCGTCACACAGCTGGTTCAGCGAGTGGCTGCCGCGGCCGAGTGCGGCGGCCAGGCGGTTCATTCCGACGTCGATGTCCTGATCGTGGGTCTCGATCAGCCCGTCGGTATACAGCACGAGGATGTCGCCCTCGGTCAGTTGCAGTTCGGCGGTGGCGTACTGCTGCCCGCCGATGCCCAGCGGCGGACCGGCGGGAATCTCGGGGAACTCCACGCTGCCGTCGGGGTGGAGGAGCGCCGGTGGTGGATGGCCGGCTCGGGCGATGGTGCAGCGACGGGAGACGGGGTCGTAGACGCCGTGCAGGCAGGTTGCGATGTCGGAGGGGTCATGGCTGCCGGCGGCCATGAGCGCGTCGACTCGGGTGAGGAGCTCGGCCGGTTCCCTGCCTTGGCTGACTTCGGCCTGCATGAGTGTCCGGAGCCGGCCCATGGCTGCTGCTGCACGGATGTCGTGTCCGCTCGCGTCGCCGATGGTGAGCGCGATGCGTCCGTCCGGCAGCGCCGCGACATCGAGCCAGTCGCCGCCGACCAGTGCCGAGCGGTTGGCGGGCAGGTAGCGGTGGGTGGTCTCCAGTCCCGGATGGAGGGGGATTTCGCGCGGTAGCAGGCTCATCTGCAGTCCTAGCGCGACGGCCCGCTCGCGGGCGTAGCGACGGGCGTTGTCGAGCGCGAGCGCCGCGAAGGCGCCGATGTGTGTTGCTATCCGCAGATCGGCCTGTGAGAAGGACGCGCGCTGCCGTCCGCGATAGACGGTGACCAACCCCAGGACCTGCCCCCGTGTGACGAGGGGGACGACCATCATCGAGTGGAGGCCGAGCCTGCCGAGGTCTGCGTCACCGGGCCGCTTTGGGCGCGACCACGTGTCGCCATGGTCCAGCCGGACCACCAGCCTGGGCTCGCAGAGCGGGCAGGCGGCGGCGAGTTCCGGCACCGCATCCCGCAGTGCGTGCAGGGGGCCCTGGTCGATGCCGTGCACGGCCGCTCGACGCCAGACCGACCGGTCTTCCAACCCGGAGGCGGGCGGATCGTCGCCATGGAGTACCGGTTCCAGCAGGTCGATCGTGCTGTAGTCGGCTATCGCCGGAACCAGGACCGCGGTCATCTCCTGGACCGTTTGGCACACATCCAGCGTGGTCCCGATCGCATGACTGGCGGTGCCTGGCAGGGCGACCTGTTCACCGGCCCCGGCGGCCGCGTTGATGACGGCAGCCGCAGTCCTGAGACCTGCTGAGACCTCCCGGACGGGGTTTTCGGAAGGAGGGAGACTTTGCATTCATGACTCCGGATCAAAACGGCGGAAGGGATAGCGGTGCGACGACGAATTACGCCTTTACCCGTGACAACCGTTTCACCGGCGTTCGCTATCGCTGCCCCCTGGCCGTATGTCCCACGGATTCGGCCAGCGGCTAGATGATCTAGTCCAAGGGGTCAGTGAGCGTAGGCGATCAGTGAGCGTAGGACGGTTTGTCCGGTGGCGTCGTTGTGCCAGATCGCGGCGGTCAGCGCGAGGATGCGTTGCATGACGCGGGCTATGACACCTCCGGGTGTGCGCCCTCGGTGCCGTTCGAGGTCAAGCTGTCCCTTGAAGGTCTCGTTGATCGATTCGATGACCTGTCGCAGCGGCTTGAACAGGGCTGCGCCAGGCCGTTCCCGTTCACCTTTACGGGCAGGCCGCAGCAACTGGACTCCATGCTCGGACAGTTCGCGTTCGAAACCACGGCCGAAGTAGTTCTTGTCGCCGATGAGAGTCTGTCGGGGGCGCTCTCGCAGAAGCTCGCATTCGGCTGCCAGGAGGTCAAGGAGGGTCTCGCGTTCGTCGGCCTTGGCCCCGGTCAGGGCGAAGGCGATGGGCAGGCCCTGAAGGGTGCAGACCAGGTGCAGGTGCAGGCCCCAGAAGAAGCGGCTGTGGCTGGCGCAGTAGCCGTATTCGGCCCAACCTGCCAGGCCGGAGCGTTTGACGGTCTCGCGGGAGCGGCCGCATTCCACCGGGGTGGAGTCCACGACCCATACGTCGTCGCTCCACACCGAGGTGGTGGCCAGGATCCGGTTGACGCTTCGCATCAGACCGGCGGCCTTGCGCAGCCGCTTGTTGTAGCCGGGCTGCTGGGGCAGGTAGGGGAAGAGGTGGCGCAGGTGGGCACGGGCATGGCGGAGCCATTTGGCCTCGGAGGTGTAGCCGAGTATGGCCTGCATCGTGGCGAGGGTGACCAGTTCGGCATCGCTCAGGCGGGGCGTAATGCCGACCGGCGGGCGCCACGGCGCCAGGTTGGGATGCTCCTTCAGCATGTCGTCGGTCGTCGCATAGAGTGCTGTCGCGAGGGTGTCCACGTCGTTCGTCACAAAACGATCTTGGACACCCTCGTTCTCGTCTCCGCAGGCACCCCTTGGACCACACCACCAGGAGGAACCCGTGTCATACCCGCAACTGCTCACCCCCGAGGAGAAGCTCGCCGACGCGAAGAAGCTGTTGAGCCTCCCGCGTATCGTCGTGATCTGCGGCTCCACCCGCTTCATGACCGAGATGAACGAGGCCGATCTGCGGGAGACCAAAGCCGGAAAGATTGTCGTCAAACCGGGCTGTGACATGAAGTCGCCGCACGAACTTTGGTCCGATCCTGTCGAGGCCGAGGCGCTGAAGGTTCGACTCGACGATCTGCACCGGGCGAAGATCCGGCTCGCTGATGAGGTGCTCGTAGTCGGCGACTACATCGGAGACAGCACCCGAGCCGAAATCGCCTACGCCCGGTCGCTGGGCAAGCCCGTGCGGTTCACGCACCCCGAAGTCGACCCTGGCGCCTGACCGCCCGCTGCCACCTCGACAACCAGGGCCGGCAGCCCGCCGCCTGACCGTCTCGCGGTGGCTTCGGCCGCCGCCCACCCCACACCCTCCGCAGGCATCCCTTGGAATTGATCATCGTACGTCCAGCAGTCCGGACGTCATCACAGCCCAGAAGGGATGTGGACAGATGTAACCGGACGTCAAGCTCAGGATA
>NZ_JBEYFS010000194.1:0-23053 GCF_040634475.1 Streptomyces sp. NPDC007095 | reverse complement strand
CCTGATCGTCCGCGAGCTGCTCGGCGGCCCGCGCCGCTACACCGATCTGCACGCGGATCTGCCGGGCGTGAGCACGGACGTCCTCGCCTCCCGGCCTCGTGCGCTACCAACTCGCCTGGCGGGCCCTGCTGGTGGAGGGCGAGATGGCCAAGGGCCGCGAGGAGGCCGCGATCGCCGCCCAGCTCGCCGCGCGCGCCGGGGACCGGCCCACCGAACTCCTCGCGCTCGGCTTCCAGGCCCAGATGGAGACCCTGATGGGCCACCCGGGCGCACCCGCCACCATCCAGCGGGCGATGCGCGAACCGCAGGACCCCCGGGTGGCGTGCGACCACAACGGCGCCGGCGCCGCCCGCTTCCGCTGGCTGATCATGGGCGACCAGCTCGCCGAGGCCCGTACCACGATCACCGCCCTGCTGCGCGAGGTACGGCGGCGCGGGATGGTCGAGAGCGAGGTGCACTTCCTGCGCGGGCTCGCCGAGACCGAGCTGCGCTCCGGGCACTGCGGGCGGGCGCTCGACCTGGCCCGGGAGAGCCTGCGGCTGGCCCGCGACACGGGGATCGGCGAGGCGGCCACCGCCATGTTCACCTCGCTCGCCGAGGCCGCGGGCGGCGACGTCGACCGGGCGCTGGCGCTGGCCCTGGAGGCCGTGGACCGCGCCGAGGAGGACGGCGACCTGGTGTACCTCTCGCGCGCCCTGGGCGCCCTCGGGCACGCCCAGCTGGTGGCCGGGGACTCGCTCGCGGTGGTGCAGTCCCTGCGGCGGGTACGGGAGCTGGAGGAGCGGCTCGGGGTCACGGACCCGGCCCGGGGGCGCTGGCACGGCGACCTCGCCGAGGCGCTGGTGCGGATCGGTGAGCCGGTCGAGGCGCAGGACGTCATCGACGCCACGCGGGCGCGGGCGCTGCGGCTCGGGCGGGAGAGCGTGCTCGCCGTGCTCGACCGGGCGGAGGCGTTGGTGCGGGCCTCGCGCGGTGAACAGGGGCCCGCGGTACGTCAGCTGACGGCCGCTCAGGACCGGCTGGGCAAGCTGGGCTACGGCCTGGAGGAGGCCCGGGCGGCGTACGCCCTCGCCGGGCTGCGCACCCACCGGCCGGGGCCGACCTCGTACGACGAGGCGACGCGGCTGTTCCGCCGCTGCCGGGCGCTGCCGTGGCTGCGGCAGGTGGAGTCCGCGAGTGCGGCCGGGCCTGCGGTGGTCTCGGCCATGACCCCGCTCGCTCCCGCCGCGCTCGACAGCCTCGCCGCGACGGAGCGTCAGGTCGCGGCGCTGGTCATGGAGGGCGCCACGAATCGGGAGATAGCCGCGCGGCTGTTCATCAGCGTGAAGACCGTCGAGGCGACGCTGACGCGGGTGTACCGGAAGCTGGGGATCCGGTCGCGGGTGGACATCGTTCGGCTGGCTGCGGGGCGCCGGAGCGGGTGAACTGTCCTCGCCCCCGCGTCCCATCGTTGGGGCTGCGCCCCTGAAGGGGCGCGGGGAACTGCGCGAGCAACCCCAACCGGCCCGCAGCCGAAGTCCGGTGGCTAAACCCCGTGTCCCTCAAGCAAGGGTTTTCCCTCCCGCAACTCGCCTAGGGGGTTCCCCTCTTGGATGCGGAACGTTCCGCCTTCTAGCGTGAGCGTCGTGCCGCTCGCTCGGGCACACGGCGTCAGCCCACAGGCGCCGTGCCTCACCCCCCACACCCGCGCGTCCCCCCACCGGCAACTTCTGAGGAGATCCATGTTCGGGCTCAACCGCGCCAAGAGGACCGCCGCGCTCTGTACGGCGACCGCTGCCGCCGCCGCGACCGCTCTCCTGTGCGCACCCGGCGCCGTCGCCGCCCCCCAGCCGATCGTCGGCGGCACGACGACGACCACCACCGCGTACCCGTTCATGATGCAGATCACGGACGCCTCGCAGAACCAGTTCTGCGGCGGCACCCTGGTCGCCGCCAACAAAGTCGTCACCGCCGCCCACTGCATGGTCGACGAGACCACGAGCAGCGTCCGCGTCGTCGGCGGCAGAACGTACCTCAACGGCACGAACGGCACGGTCAGCAAGGTCAGCAAGATCTGGATCAACCCCGACTACACCGACGCCACCAACGGCGACGACGTGGCCGTACTGACCCTGTCGACGTCGATGTCGTACACCCCGGCGTCGTACGTCGCCTCCACGGACACCGGCGTGTACGCCACCGGCGCCACCGCCCGCATCATCGGCTGGGGCACCACCTCGGAGAGCGGCAGCTCCTCCAACCAGCTGCGCACCGCGACCGTCCCGATCGTGTCCAACTCCAGCTGCGCCGGTTCCTACGGCTCCGACTTCGTGGCCAGCGACATGGTCTGCGCCGGTTATACAAACGGCGGTACCGACACCTGCCAGGGAGACAGCGGCGGCCCGCTGCTCATCGGCGGTGTCCTGGCGGGCATCACCTCCTGGGGCAACGGCTGCGCCGAGGCCGGCTACCCGGGCGTCTACACCCGCCTGACGACCTTCTCGAACCTGGTGAAGACGCAGATCAACTCGTAGCCACCAGTCACCGGTGACACTTCGCCAGTCACCGGCGGCCGACGGGCTCCCCCGACTCCTGAGCACTCCTCAGGTGAAAGCCAGGGGGCGTTGCGAGCCTCCACGAGCGGCCCGCAACGCCCCCTGTCCATTCCTCCCCGCTTCCTCCCCGCGCGCGGACTGAGTCCTCCGGTTACGAGTCTTACGCGGCCACGGTCCCGAAGCGGATGTCGTACGACGCCGACGCGCCGGACAGCGTCCGGAGCAACCTCTCGGCCTCCGCCAGCACCTCCTCCCGCTGGACCTTCGTGAACCGGCCGAAGGGTTCGATGGTGAGCGAGTCCCCCTCCTGTCGCCACAGGCCCCCCAGGAATCCGTCGACCAGCAGCGTGCAGTACGCCTGGTTGCCCGCCCAGGTACGCCCTTTGAGACCGGCGGGAACCACCCGGGAGCGGTCGGCGTACGAGAGGAGCAGGTTGTCGAACTCGGGCAGGAAACGGGGCGGGGCCGGGGTGTCGGAGTCGGGGCGGGGCGCGTCGGGGAGGTCGAAGAGTTCGACGCCGTTCTCGTCACGGAAGGTGAGCAGTCGCGGGCGGAGGCTTTCGAAGGTCTCGCGCAGCCTGGTCAGCCCCGCCCAGGTCTGCATGTCCTTGACGGAGGCGGGCCCGAACGCGGCGAGGTAGCGCAGGACGGCCGCGTCGGGGCCCGGGGACGGCTCGGTGGGACGGCCCAGCCAGTGTTCGGCGGTGGTCAGCGCGACCTGGCCGCTTCGGCCCCACAGTCCGCGCGGGGTGACCTGGACGAGCGGCAGCCGGCAGCGGGCTGCGACCGAGAGCGCGAACGGGTCGGCGTCCGGCCAGTGGACGAGCAGTTCCTCACGCAGCTGTTTCATCGTGCGCGGCTCGGCCTCCACCAGCTCCCGAGCGATCACGGCGAGCCGGTCCAGGTCGACACCCGCGAGCCCCTTGCGGAAGTTGTTCAGCTCCCGGTCGCGGGCCCCCTGCACGAGCGGTCGCAGGGTGAGGGCGTCGGCGGCGGTGTGGGTGTGGATGGTGGAGCGCAGGGTCACGATGCGGACGACGGCACGGTCCTCCATGGCCGTCGACAGCTCCTCGGGCCGGAACCCTTCCAGCCGGGCGGCGAGGGCGTAGTACGGCGGCTTCACGTTCTGCGCCTGAAGACCCACGAGGTGCCGGACGGCGTCCGCGGCGCTACGGCCGGCGGACCGGCGCAGGAGGAGCTGGCGGTCGAGGGTCGCGCGGTTGAGGGCGCGGGGGCCGAGCACGGGTGCGGGGTGGCCGCCGACGCGGCGCGCCCTGATCCCGCCACTGACCGACTTCCCGCCACCGTTCCCGTTCGCGTTCTGGTTCCCGTCCACGCCGCTCGTCCTCGTCGTCATACTGTGCACGCTAACGGGGCTTGCGGACAGCTTCTGTCCGCAATCCGTGGAGCCCTCCGCCGGAGCGCCCGCCCGGACAGTACGCCCACCACCGCCCGCGACATTTGACCCGTATATCCTTCTCCGTGATCACAGCGACGTACCTGCGACATGGGAGGCAGCCGCAATGTCCGAGCGACGCCCCCGTCCGGCCGCCAAGAACGGCAGAAAGCCCGTCTGGCGACGCGCCCTGAACCCACCGGCCGCGACCGGCGCGACACCCCCGGCGCCGCGCGCCGACCCGCCGGAGCCGGAACCCGCCACCGACAGCGTCGTCCAGGCGGCCCTGTACCGCGACGGCGTACGGGTCTCGACCCCCGCCTCCCTCGCCGACACCTTCCGAGAGCTGCGCGAACAGCCGTCCGGCATGGCATGGATCGGCCTAGCCCGCCCCACGGAGGCCGAACTCCTCTCCCTGGCGGCCGAGTTCGACCTGCATCCGCTCGCCGTCGAGGACGCGATGGAGGCACACCAGCGTCCGAAGCTGGAGCGCTACGGCGAGACGCTCTTCGTCGTCCTGAGCGCGGCCCGCTATCTCGACGCGCCCGAGGAGGTCTACTTCGGCGAGCTGCACGTCTTCGTGGGCCCCGACTTCGTGATCACCGTCCGGCACGGCGCGGCGCCGGACCTGTCGGCGGTGCGCCGCCGCATGGAGGACTCCCCGGAGCTGCTGAAACTCGGGCCCGAGGCCGTCCTCTACGCGATCCTCGACTCCGTGGTCGACGGCTACGTCCCCGTCGTCTCAGGCGTCCAGAACGACATCGACGAGATCGAGACCGAGGTCTTCCGCGGCGACCCCGAGGTGTCCCGCCGCATCTACGAACTCTCCCGCGAAATGGTCGAGTTCCAGCGCGCCACCCGCCCCCTGGTCGGCATGCTGCACGGCCTGATGGCGGGTTTCGCCAAGTACGGCACCGAAGAGGAACTCCAGCGCTACCTCCGCGACGTCGCCGACCACGTCACCCACACCAGCGAACGCGTCGACGGCTTCCGCCAGGCCCTCACCGACATCCTCACCGTCAACGCCACCCTCGTCACCCAGCAGCAGAACGCCGAGATGCGCGCACTGGCGGAGGCGGGCTTCGAACAGAACGAGGAGATCAAGAAGATCTCGTCATGGGCGGCGATCCTGTTCGCTCCGACGCTCGTCGGGACGATCTACGGCATGAACTTCGACCGCATGCCGGAGTTGCACTGGGTGCTCGGGTATCCCTTCGCGATCGTCCTGATGGCGGTTGTCTGCACCAGTTTGTACGTCATCTTCAAGCGGAAGGACTGGCTCTGAGCAGTCGCCGCGAGAGGCGTCGCCATCAGGAGTCGCAGCTCATCCGCACGCGCCGACGGAGCATCTGAGGCCGCTGGGGAGAATCAGCCGCGCCCAGATCCCGGCGGCCTCTTGGGATCGCGGGCGTTGGCCTGCGAGAGCCACGCCGCTGTGGCGCAATCCGGGAACGCCGGCCGGCACGGAGAGCAGCGGGGGGAGACAACCGGAGTTCCAGCCGGTTCGACAGGACCCGTAGCGACCACATTGCCGTAAGTGCGCAGGTGAGCACGCCTCCTGGTGCGTCTGCGCGGCGTCGGCGAGTTCTCGCGCTGATGGGCAGATTCCGCGAACGGATCCAGCATCCTGCCCATCGCCGCAGGAATCCGGAAGTCGCCGCCCAGTACCGCAGCGGCACCTGTCGCCGGGCTGACGCTGGGCTTGAGCAAGGGCTGAGGTCACGAGGACAATGCTGTCCGCTCGGATTCGGCCAGCAATACGCAGAACTCGTTGCCCTCTGACGCGCCAGCCTCCGTCCCCACGGACAGCCACTCGTCGGTGGACCCTCGCGCCCGACGTTCGGGTGCTGCCCGTCGAGGACGTCATACATGTGAAACCGGGCTCAACCGGAGGAGAACGGCGGTGTTGGCACGAGGCAGGGACACGGTCAGTTTCCCGTCGCCCGCGTCCCACTCCGTGGCGGCACCGGCGGTCGCGGGATGCAGCGCCGTGGTGTGAACGTGCGCGCCCCGCAGATGGGGGACGGTGAGTGTGCGGTCGGTGTCGGCGGAGTTGTTCCCGCCGCCGACACCGACCGGGACGGTCCCGCCGCCGTCACCGCTCAGGACGGCCCCGCCGCCGTCACAGCTCGGGACGGCCCCGCCGCCGCTGCCGACCGGGACGGCCCCGCCGCCGCTGCCGGACTCGCGTCTCCAGATCACGAGGTACGTGGCCTCCTGCCCCCGCAGTCCATGGGCGATCCACTCGTCCTCCCAGGCGGGAAGGCCCAGTGGCCAGAACGGGTGCGCGCCGTTGATCTCGGGCCGGAGGTCCTTGTAGACCGAGATCGCCGAGCGGACGAGGTCGAACTGCTCGTCGCTCATGAGGTTGAGGAAGCCGGAGAGGTGGATACGGCCGAGGAGCGCGCCGGTGAGGGTGAAGGCGATCTCGTCCAGGCTCTGGTCCGGCTGGGGGTACGCCCACACGGCGGCCTGCTCGGGTGTCGCGGCAGTGGCGGCCGCGGCGGCGATGGGCGGGTAGCGCAGCGGGTCCTGCTGGTCGCTGGTGGACTGGATTTGTGCCACCGCGAGTTGCGCGTAGTCCATGCGCAGGCCGCCCGATCCGCAGTTCTCCAGGACGAGGTGGGGGTGGCGGTCGAGGAGTGCGGCCATCCAGCCGAGGTGGGCGCGGTGGTGCCCGAGCAGCCCGGCGCCCGCGCTTTCGACACCCTTCGCCGTACCGACGCCGCCCTCCGTTCCCGGACCGATGTTGATGTTGTAGTCCAGCTTCAGGTATCCGACGCCCCATTCGCCGACCAACCGGTCCACGACCTCGTCGAGGTGTGTGCGGGCGGCCGGGTGACGGAGGTCCAGGTGGTGCCGGCCGTGTTCCGTGACGCGCACGCCGCCGCGTCGGAAGAACGCCTCGGGCGGCAGGGAGTGCGCCAGGGGGCTGCGTACGCCGACGACTTCGGGTTCGAGCCAGAGTCCCGGGGTCATGCCGTGCCGACGGATGGCGTCCAGAACCTCCTGTATGCCGCCCGGGAAGCGGTTGGGCGCGGCCTCCCACGCGCCGACGGCATCCCACCAGCCCTGAGCGTCGTCGTCGTACCAGCCGGCGTCGATCACGAAGACCTCGGCGCCCGCGGTCGCCGCCGCCTCGATGAGGGGCAGGAGCCGTTCGGTGGTGGGATCACCCATGAGGGTGTTCATGTAGTCGTTGTAGATCACCGGGAGGGCGCGGTGGTCGGGGTGGTCGCGGCGGATGCCGCGGCGGTAGTCCGTGAGGGCCCCGAAGGCGGCGTCCAGGCCGCCGGTCTCCGTGCGAACGAAAACGGCGGGGACGGTGTGGAACTCCTGGCCGGGGGCGAGGGTGTGGTGCCACTGGTGGTGGGCGTCGTCGGGTCCGAACAGGGCGACGTAGGCCGCGCCCTCGCGTTCGCCGGTCTCGAAGCGCCAGCCCGCGCTGGACTCGATCTGCCAGAGCCAGGCACGGCCGTCCCGGTCGGTGAGGGCGGCGACGGGGAGGTGGCGGCCGGTGGACCAGCTGCCCTGTGAGTAGCGCTCGAAGCAGCCGCGTCCCTCGTGGCCGTGGGCGGCTCGGCTCAGCGGGACGACCTCGTCGCGGAACGCGGCCTGCCGCCAGCGGCATTCGGCGAGCCAGTCGTTGTCCGCCCAGTGCAGGGTCAGTCCGTCGAGGCCGCCGTCGGCGTCGGAGATACCGCCGAGGGCCAGGGTCGTGACGCTCTCCAGCCGGAGCGGAGCGGCGCCCTCATTGACGAGACGTACCCGTGCGCGCAGGAAACCCGCACCGGAGCCGGCGCCGGAGCCCGCCTCCAGGGTGACCTCGGCGGCCAGCCCGGTCGCCGGGTCCGCCAGCCGGATCGTCGTACGCTCCCGGCCTCCGCCCCGCACCGTCTCATGGTCGCGGTAGGTCAGACGGTCGCCGATGGCCGTCTCTATGAATCGTTCTCCCGACCACATGCGCCCGTGGCCGGTCGCGGTGACCTCGACGAGGGGCACCAGGCGGGCCCAGTCCTGGCCGGGGGTCCCCAGTCTCACCGACCCCGTGGCGTCCAGGACGGCGTGCAGCCCGAGCTCCGGGTGCGACCAGATACGGGACCTCTCGACTGTTCCGACGACAGCGGTCAACGCATTTTCCCCTTCCGGGACGGTTCGGTCCTGCGGTGGCTTTCGTGGGTGCTGAGCTGGTGATTCGCACTCGGCTGGAGAGGGATGTGCCGCGCCGTCTGGCGTATTCGAAAGGTAAATCCCCAGTTACGGTCTCTTGACGCCCACGTTGTGACCGCTCACAATCCTGGCATGGATGTGACCGGTCACACAAGCTCCGGCAGTCACGGCGACCCCCGTCAGGGGCAGCAGAAGGCCGCCAGTATTCGCGACGTCGCCCAGGCTTCAGGCGTCTCCTACCAGACCGTTTCGAGGGTCATCAACGGCCACCCGAACGTCCGGGAGGAGACCCGCAAGCGGGTCGAGGCGGCCATCGAAACCCTGGGGTTCAGGCGTAACGCCACCGCGTTCGCGCTGGCAAGCGGAGTGACCCGGTCGGTCACGGTCATCACGTCGAACACCGTCCTCTACGGCTATGCGGCCACCCTGCAGGGCCTTGAGGAGGCGTCCCGCGCCGCCGGATACACGCTGGGCGTGCGGGTCGTGACACCCGAGGACGACCTGGACCGCACGATCGCCGCGGCCGCCGACACCGGTGGCGGCCTGGTGGTCATCGGCTTCGACCGCCTCGGTGCCGCCGCCCTGGATCGCGTACCGGCACACGTGCCGTGCGCGGCGGTGGTGGAAGCACCGCCGCCCGGCCGTACACCCGGCCGTCCGGCGGTGTGGGCCGACGACCGCGAGGCGGCACGGGCCGCCACGGAGCACCTGCTGGCGCTCGGGCACGAGAACGTCCACTACGTAGCGATTCCCGCCTCGACCGGAACCCGGCGCCTGGCGGGACCTCGTGCCGAAGGCTGGCGCCAGGCCCTGGAAGCGGCCGGCGTCACCCCGCCCGCCCCGTCCGGCAAGGGCTGGGACGCCCAGGCCGGATACGAGGCCGGCAAGAAGCTCGCCCAGAACCAGGACGTCACCGCGATCCTGTGCGGCAACGACGACCTGGCGCTGGGTGTCCTGCGGGCCCTGCACCACGCGGGTCGGCGGGTCCCGGAGGACATCAGCGTCATCGGCTTCGACGACGCCCCGCACTCCGGTTTCGTCACCCCGTCCCTCACCACGGTCCGCATGGACTTCCACGGGCTGGGCCGCGCCGCGTTCGGGCTGCTGCGCTCCCAACTCGACACCGCCCAGCAGGAACCCGCGCCGGTACCGGCCGAACCCACCCTCATCCTCCGGGAGAGCTCGGGGCCACGCGACGCATGAGCCGGACCGGACGTCCGCGCTCGCGATATCCGTCACGTCCGCAGCGCCCGCGCTCGCGATATCCGTCACGTCCGCTGCGCCCGCGCTCGCCGTATCCGTCAGCCGCCTTCCCCGCAGTCATCGCCCGACTTCGCAGCACCGCCCCGCCTCCCTTCCGCGTACGACCAAGGATCTCGCCATGAGAAGAGCCGTCTCCGTCCTTGCCACCGCCTGTGTTCTCGGGCTGACCGCGACCGCGTGCAGTGACAGCACGGGTGCCACCACGGCCGCCGCGCCCGAGGGCTCGGTCAACCCGACCGCCTCCCTCAAGGGCGTCACCCTCACTATGTGGGTCGCCCAGAACAGCGTCTCGGAGCCCAAGCAGGCCATCGAGGCGTTCGAGAAGGCCACCGGGGCCAAGATCACCACCGAGGTGATACCCGACCCCTACGAGTCGAACGTCCCGACCAAGCTCGCCTCGGGCGTCAAGCCGGACCTGATGTTCTGGCAGCCCACGGGCAGCACCCTGCCGTTCGTCCAGCCGGCCAAGAACCTGCTGCAGCTCGACAACGAGGACTGGGTCTCCAAGCTCGGCACGACGGAGAAGACCCTCGGCCAGGTGGACGGCCACCGCTACGCGGCCATCGTCACCAGCCCCGCGGTCCTCGGCGTCTACTACAACAAGGACGTCTTCGCGAAGGCCGGCATCACCACCATGCCGACCAGCTACGACGAGATGCTCGCCGACGCCGCGAAGATCAAGTCGAAGGTCTCGGGCGTGGCCCCGTTCTTCGAGGTCGGCGGCGACAAGTGGCCCCTGCAGTGGCAGGTCCAGGCCCAGATGACGGATCTGCCGCAGTCCTTCTGGGACAACCTCAACAAGAACAACGACAGTTGGACCAACAAGACCATCGTCGACGCGATCACCAAGTACAAGACGAAGGTCCTCGACGGCGGCCTGGCGCAGAAGAACTACAAGACCGCCACCTTCGTCGACCAGGGCAAGGCGATCATGGACGGCACCGCCGCGATGGCCCTCAACGTCACCGCACTCCAGTCCGAGATCCAGGCCACCTCAAGCACGGCGGACATCGACAAGAAGCTCGGCTGGTTCCCCATCGCCAACAGCTCCGCCAAGGCCGAGTACTCCCCCGACCAGACCAACGGCGTGGTCGCCTTCAACACCGGTGACGCCAAGCGGCAGAACGCCGCCCGGCAGTTCATGTCCTTCTGGCTCGGCCCGGACTACCCGGCCTACATCAAGGCCGACAAGCTCGTGTCCGTGGAGCCGTCCGTGGCCAACCCGGACGGCCTGCCGCAGACCGCGATCGCCCAGGCCAAAGCGCTGTCCACCGCCTCGGGTGTCTTCCAGGTCAAGGCGCTCACCGCTCCCGACATGCACCTCGCCCTCGCCGACATGATCTACGGCAAGAAGACCCCGCTCCAGGTCGCCCAGGCTGCCGAGGACCAGTTCAAGCAGGTCCTCAAGGCACGCGGCGTCTCCGGCTTCTGACCGGCGCCCCTCAGGGGGTGCCTTGTGGACCATGCCGGAGTCGCGGGGTGTGGCACGCACTCCCCCACTGCCTTGAGGGCGTGGGGGGACCCCAGCGGCGTTGTCGTCGGTTGCCGACTCCCCCGAGCTCTCGGCTTCGCCCGAGCAGGGACCCCCATCGTGTCGGTGCCCTCCTCCGCCTTGCAGCCGCACGCACCACACCCCGCTCGGCTCGGCTTCGAAGGCACCGCCTCTTGGAGCCGGCCTGATCCACAAGACACCCCCCAGCCCAGCCCCTCCCCCGGGCCGCCCGTCGGCGGAGTGCCCGGGGGCCCGTACCGGAGGTCAAGAAAGTGGTGGACACCGCCACGATGGACGCTATCGACGCCACGCGTGCGAAGGACCGAGACCAAGGCGACGACCAGGACCGGCCGTCCCGTCGCAACCGACTCCGCAGCAAGGCCAACCAGCCGTGGTGGTTCGCTCTGCCCGCGCTCGCCGTGTTCGGCGTGTTCTTCCTGCTGCCGAACCTGCTGAACTTCGTCTACCCCTTCACCGACTGGTCGGCGTTCCACTCGCAGATCGGCTTCGTGGGCCTGTCGAACTTCAGCACCATCCTGCACGACGGGTCGATGGCCCGTGACATCCGTATCACCCTTGAGTACGCGGTCCTCGTGGCCGTGTTCCAGAACGCCTTCGGTCTCGGCCTGGCCCTGCTGCTGGAGCGTGACACCCGCTTCAACCGCTTCTTCCGCGCGGTCTTCTTCCTCCCCGTGCTGATCTCCGCGCTCGCCGTCGGCTACATCTTCCGCGCCCTGCTCGCCCAGGACGGGGCGCTCAACAGCGTGCTGTCCTCGCTGGCGGGACACCACGTCGACACCCCCTGGCTCGGCTCGACCACCTGGACGCTGGTCGTGGTGACCCTCATCCACGGCTGGAAGTGGATGGGCCTGGCCATGCTGATCTACCTGGCGGGCCTGAAGAGCATGCCCGGTGACGTGCTGGAGGCCGCCCGTATCGACGGGGCCGGCTGGTGGCGCACCTTCTGGTCGGTCAGGTTCCCGCTGCTCGCGCCCGCGGTCACGTTCAACGTGACGACCGCGCTGATCGGCTCCATGAACACCTTCGACATCGTCCAGGCCACCACCGGGGGCGGTCCCGGCAGTGAGACCGAGGTGTTCAACATCTACATGTTCCGCATCTTCGGCCAGGGCCTGTACGCGCAGGCGTCGGCGATGAGCCTGGTGCTCTTCCTGATCGTCGTCGTCCTCGCCGTGCCCGTCATCGTCGGCCTGCGCCGCAGGGAGAACAACCAGTGACCACCGTTACCGCGTTCGCCCCCGCACGCCTGCGCCCGCTGCGCTGGGTCCGGCCGCTCGCCGTCCTCCTGATCGCCGCCGTCACCATCGGCATCCCGCTGTGGCTGGTGGCGGTCACCTCGGTGAAGCCGCAGGCGGAGGCCATCAAACCCAACCTCTCCCTGCCCCACCACGTCCAGGCCGCCGCGAACTACCAGCAGAGCTTCGACGAGGGCAAGGTCGTCCAGAGCTTCGTCAACAGCCTCCTGGTCGTCGCCCCGTCCGTCGTCCTCGTCCTGCTCCTCGGAGCCGGTGCCGCCTGGGTGTTCGCCCGCCGCAAGGGGCGCCTGGTCAACACCCTGTACGCGCTGAGCATCAGCGGGCTACTGCTGCCTCCCGCGGTGATCACCATCGTCATGGAACTGCGCCAACTGGGCCTGGCCGGCACCCGGCCCGGCATGATCGGCGTCTACGCCGGGATGTACCTGTCCACCTCGATCTTCTTCATGACCGGGTTCATCCGCGCCCTCCCCGAGGAGTTGGAGGAGGCCGCCCGCATGGACGGCGCCGGACCGGCGCGGGTCTTTTTCCGCATCATCCTGCCGCTGCTGCGCCCGGTCATCGCCACGGCGACGATCATGGTGATGCTCTATGCCTGGAGCGACATCTTCTACGCCTTCTTCGTCCTCGGCGGCGGCGACAAGGCCACTCTCCCGCTCAACCTCTACCAGGTCGCCAACGCGCAGCTCTACCTCAACAACTGGCACCTGATCTTCGCCTACGTTGTGATGATGAGCCTCCCCATGGTCCTGGTGTTCGTCATCGCACAGCGCCGCATCGTCTCCGGCATCACGAGCGGCGCCGTCAAGTAGCACCGGGGCGCGGCGCGTTCGCCCGCCCAGGTCACCCCGAAGCACACCGACAGCCTCCCGCGACGCCGCGGGAGGAGGAGGACAGCCATGCCTCGAACACCTAGCAGACCCCGTTCTGTCAGCGGACTCATGGGCGCGGTCGTGGTGACCGCCACCCTCGTGGGCACGGCGCTGACCGTCCCCGCCGCGCAGGCGGCCACCCCGCAGCTGACCGTCGATCTCGGCACGACCACCGGCGCGGTCATGCACGGAGCCAACGGCGCCCTGTACGGACTCAGCGACGACGGCGTGCCCGGCGACAGCCTGGTCACGCCCCTGCACATGACGTCCATCGCCCAGAAGGCGCCCGACGGCACCCAGCACCCCAACGGCGACGCGCTGACCGTCCAGCCCGCCTTCGCCCGCGGGGGCGGCGGCGACAACCTGATCTACATGCAGGACATCTACGCCCAGTGGCCGTACGAGAACCTGGGGCTGAGCGACTACCTGTCCAAGGTCGACACGATGGTCAGCAAGGTCGCGGCCCGCTCCGACGCGAGCACGTTCGTGTGGGTGCCGTTCAACGAACCGGACGGCAACTGGTACACGGGGCTTGGCAGTTCGACCAGCGCCACGTACAACAGCGCGCTCGCGAGCTTCGAGAGCGACTGGGCGACGGTCTACAACAAGATCCGCTCGATCATCCCGAACGCCCGCATCGCCGGCCCCAACGAGACCCACTACGACTCCCGCCTGATGGGGGATTTCTATCCCTGGGCCAAGGCCAACAACGTCCTGCCGGACATGACCACCTGGCACGAACTGGACCCAAGTTCCCTGTCCAACTTCGAGGGGAACCTCGCCGCCTACCGGACCATCGAGAGCAACGCCGGCATCAGCGCGCGGCCGGTCGACATCAACGAGTACGGTGACCGCCGCGACCTCTCGGTCCCGGGCCAGATGGTCCAGTGGATGTCCATGTTCGAACGGAACAAGGTCTACGCCGACCAGGCGTACTGGGACATCGCGGGGAACCTGGACGGCAACGTCAGCCAGACCAACATCCCCAACGGCGACTGGTGGCTGCTGCGTTGGTACGCGGGGCTGACCGGCCAGACCGCCAAGGTGACCCCGCCGCAGTCCAACGTGATCGACACCCTGCAAGGCATCGCGTCCCTCGACACCGGCCGTGAGCAGGCCCAGGTCCTCCTCGGCGGCGGTACCTCCGGCTCGGCGAACACCGTCGTGCAGCACATACCGTCGTCGTTCGGCAGCACCGTCAACGTCTCGGTGGAGCGCACCGCCTGGAGCGGTTACGAGGGCGCGGGCCCCGCGCCGACCGTGCTGGCCCGCAGCGCGTACACCGTCGCCTCGGACGGCAGCATCACCGTGCCGCTGACCGACCTCGACCCCATGTCGGCCTACCGGATCGTCGTCAACCCCGCGGGCACCGGCACGCCCACCGCGGCGAGCACGCCCTGGTCTGCGTCGTACGAGGCCGAGAGCGCGACCATCACGGACGGCACCGTCTACACCCAGGGCAGCGTCACCAACGCGTACGGCTACGCCACCTCGGGCACCAAGGACGTCGGCAGCCTGAACCAGACGGACAGCAAGGTCGCCTTCAGCGTCAGCGCCCCGACCACGGGCACGTACAACCTCAACGTCTTCTACGGCAACCAGTCCGGCGGCCCGGCGACGCAGACCCTCACCGTCGACGGCGGCTCGTCCCAGACGATCAGCTACTCGCCGACGCTGAACTGGACCTACCGCTCCACGGCCGGCGCCTCGGTGTCCCTGACCGCGGGCACCCACACGATCACCCTGGCCAAGGGGACCAACGAGGTCACCCTCGACAAGATCGACCTGACCGCGGCCTCCACCGCGGACACCTCCTATCCGGCCACGTACGCGGACATCACCGGCTCACCCACCTACAGCTACACGGCCTCCGGCACGACCGGTGCCGGCGCCCTGGCCCTGACCTCGGGCTCCTCCGCCGCCTTCGACGTCTACGCGCCGACCGACGGCTACTACACCGTCCACACCGACTACTCCTCCAACGGGTCCGGCACCCTCACCCTGGACGGCGCCACCGCCGTCACCCTCGCCTCCACGAGCGGCACGCTCACCGACAAGAGCTCACGGCTGTACCTGTCGGCGGGCAACAACCGTGTCACCGCGGCCACTTCGGGCTCCACCACGCTGACACTGCGCGACCTGCGCGTGGCCGCGAGCGCCGACACCACGGGCGTCACCGCCTACGAGGCCGAGAGCGGCACCCTCGCGGGAACCGCCGTCGCCACCTCGGACACCTGGGCCTCCGGCGGCAAGTACGTCGGCTACATCGGCAACGGCTCGGCCAACACCCTCACCTTCAAGGTGAGCGCCGCCAGTGCCGGGCGGTACGTCATGAACGTCCGCTACGCCAACGACCAGGTCTCCGGCTCCGGGAACTACAACACCAACGTCGTCTCCCGGGCGGCCCAGATCTCGGTCGACGGCGGCACCGCGCAGACCGTCATGTTCCGCAACAACTACAGCTGGTCCACCTATTGGGACCTGCCCGTCCCGGTCACCCTCACCGCCGGCACCAACACGGTCACCTTCGCCGACGCCGGCGCCTACGCACCCGACATCGACCGCATCACCGTCGCGCCGGTCACCGGCTGACGCCCAACTCTGATCGGGGCCAGGGCACTTGAGCCGGGCCCCGACCGGAACCCCTACTCCACGGATTCCCGCTCTCCACCTCATCCAGCATGTCGAACAGCGCACGAAACACCGAACAGAAGGGCGACCCGGTGGTGAACGCCGAGCACAGCGAACACACCCGTCCAGACACTTACGTCATCGGAGTCGACTACGGGACGCTGTCCGGGCGGGCCGTGGTGGTCCGCCTCGCCGACGGCGCCGAACTGGCCGCCGCCGAGCACCCGTACACCCACGCCGTCCTCGACCGGAAGCTCCCCGACGGGACCCCGCTGCCGCCCGACTGGGCACTGCAGGTGCCCGCGGACTACATCGACGTCCTGCGGATCGCCGTACCCGAGGCCCTGGCCCGCTCCGGTGTGCGGCCGGAGCAGGTCGTCGGGATCGGCACGGACTTCACCGCGTGCACGGTCCTGCCGGTCCTCGCCGACGGCACACCCCTGTGCGAACTGCCCGACCTGACCGGCCGTCCGCACGCCTACGTCAAGCTGTGGCGCCACCACGCCGCGCAGGCCCAGGCCGACCGCATCACCGCACTGGCCGACGAACGCAAGGAGCCCTGGCTGCGGCGGTACGGCGGGAAGATCTCCTCGGAGTGGGAGTTCGCCAAGGCCCTGCAGTTGCTGGAGGAGGACCCCGAACTCTACGAGCTGACCGACCGCTGGATCGAGGCCGCCGACTGGATCGTGTGGCGCCTGTCCGGCACCTACGTCCGCAATGCCTGCACCGCCGGATACAAGGGCCAGCTCCAGGACGGCAGTTACCCCTCCCCCGACTATCTCTCCGCGCTCAACCCCGGCTTCGCCGGCTTCGTGACCGACAAGCTGGACCAGCCGATCGGCCGACTCGGCGGTCTGGCAGGGGGGTTGACGGCCGAGGCCGCCGCGTGGACGGGCCTGCCCGAAGGCATCGCCGTGTGCGTGGGGAACGTGGACGCCCATGTGACGGCACCCGCGGCCACCGCGGTGGAACCGGGCCGGATGGTCGCCATCATGGGCACCTCCACCTGCCATGTGATGAGCTCCGACCAGTGGGCCGAAGTGCCCGGCATGTGCGGGGTCGTCGACGGCGGCATCCTGCCGGGCCTGTGGGGCTACGAGGCCGGGCAGAGCGGCGTCGGAGACATCTTCGGCTGGTTCGTGCGCACCGGGTTCCCCGTGTCGTACGCCGAGGAGGCCGCCGCACTCGGCCGCGACCCGCACGAACACCTCACCGCCCTCGCCGCCGAACAGAAGGTGGGCGAGCACGGGCTGATCGCCCTGGACTGGCAGAGCGGCAACCGTTCCGTGCTCGTCGACCATGACCTGAGCGGCGTCCTGGTGGGTCTGACGCTGTCCACCCGCCCCGAGGACGTCTACCGGGCGCTGCTGGAGGCCACCGCCTTCGGCACCCGCACCATCATCGAGGCGTTCGAGACGTCCGGTGTGCCGGTCCGAGAGCTGATCATCGCGGGCGGGCTGACGAAGAACGCGCTGCTGATGCAGATCTACGCCGACGTCACCCGTCTCCCCCTCGGTGTCATCGACTCGGCACAGGGTCCCGCGCTCGGCGCGGCGATGCACGCGGCGGTCGCGGCCGGGGCGTACCCGGACATCCGGGCCGCCGCCCACACCATGGGCAAGGCCCGCCCGGCTGTCTACCAGCCCGACCCCGAGCGGGCCGCTGCCTACGACCGCCTGTACGCCGAATACCGGCTCCTGCACGACTACTTCGGCCGCGGAGCCAACGAGGTCATGCACCGCTTGCGCCACCTCCGCACCCAGGCGTCCGCCTGAGCGGCACCCCTGCCCGGTGGTCAACTCCCTTTGAAAGGACCCCTCATGGAGACCAACGCCACGCCCTACCCGAACCAGGAGATCTGGTTTCTCACCGGAAGCCAGGGCCTGTACGGCGACGACATCCTGCACCAGGTGGCCAAACAGTCCAGGAGCATCTCCGAGATCCTCGGCGCCCCCGGGAAGGTCCCGGTCCAGATCGTGTGGAAGCCGGTCCTCACCGACGCCGAGTCGATCCGGCGGCTGTGCCAGGAGGCGAGTGCCTCCGACACCTGCGTGGGCGTGATCGTGTGGATGCACACCTTCTCACCGGCCAAGATGTGGATCGCCGGACTCAGTGCGCTGGACCGGCCCCTGCTGCACCTGCACACCCAGTACAACCTGTCGCTGCCCTGGCCGAGCATCGACATGGACTTCATGAACCTCAACCAGGCCGCCCACGGTGACCGCGAGTTCGGCCACATCGAGTCCCGCCTCGGCATCGACCGCAAGATCGTCGCCGGTCACGCCACGGATCCGAGGGTCGTCCGGCGCATCGCGGCCTGGGCACGGGCCGCCGTCGGCCGCCACGCCTCACGCACCCTGCGCCTTGCCCGCTTCGGCGACAACATGCGGGATGTCGCCGTGACCGAGGGCGACAAAGTCGAGGCTCAGCTGCGGTTCGGCTTCTCCGTGAACACCTACGCGGTCAATGACCTGGTGGCCGTCGTGGACGCGGTCGAGGACAAGGAGGCCGCCGAACTCGCCGCCGAATACGTCGAGTCGTACGACGTGGTCCCCGCACTGCGCCCCGGTGGCATCCGCCACGACTCGCTGCTGTACGCGGCCCGCCAGGAGATCGGGCTGCGCACCTTCCTCACCGAGGGCGGCTTCACCGCCTTCACCACCAACTTCGAGGACCTCGGCGGCCTGCGCCAGCTGCCCGGTCTCGCCGTCCAGCGCCTGATGGCCGACGGCTACGGCTTCGGCGGCGAGGGCGACTGGAAGACCTCGGCGCTGCTGCGCACGATGAAGGTCATGGGCGCCGGCCGGCCCGGCGGCACCACCTTCATGGAGGACTACACCTACCACCTCGGCCCGGGCGCCCCGCCCTGTCCCCGACAGCCCCACCTCCCCCGCATCTCCTGGCCCGCCACTACACCCGCAAACACGGGCCCGACGCCTACTACGGCAACCCGGCTCCCGCACCCGCGTGAGCAATCCGTGACTGGTCGGCGCAGCACCGACATCCAACTAGCGCCCTGAGGCGGGCCCTTGCTCCTGCACAGGCGCACAGCGCCGGCGCGAGCACGACTGCGACGCGGTACCGCGGCCTCCAGCGGCGGCCTGGCGTCCTGCCCCACCTGACCGTTCGGATGGTGGGGGCGAAGCGGCCCGCCCGGGGGTGAAGGGCCGCTCGTCCCGCTGCCCCGCGAGCGCGTCGGCCGAACCCGTGGGCGCCGTTGTCCAGGATCCCGCGGGTGACCATACGCAGGAGCGTGCAGCCCTGGTCGGCGGAGGCGGGCGCAGGCCTCCGCGGCGGCTTCGGCCAGAGGTCTCGACGATGGTGACGCCATGGCCTCGTACTGCACGGTGAGCCCGGGAAATCCGAGCAGGAGCCCGCCTGCGGCGGCCCCCTTCATGAGATCGTGCCGGCCAGGAGCGGCTGCTAGCGTCCGGATCATGAACGAGAGCGTGTACGTGGGCAGCGCGGGCAAGGACGCGGCACTCGACCGGGGATGGCTCCTCGGACACTTCAAGAACGCTGACGATCCGCGCCATAGCGAGGCTGTTGAGATCAAATGGGGCGTCCATCCGCGTGGTGACGAGCGAAGGCAATGGGTGAGGGGCGAGGAGCGAACGGCCCTCCTGCTGCTCATCAGCGGTCGCTTCCGCGTCGAACTCCCCGGCCGCAGTGTTCTCCTGGAACAGCAGGGTGACTACGTCGTGTGGGGCCGCGGAGTCGACCACTCCTGGTTCGCGGAGGAGGAGTCGGTGGTACTGACGGTTCGGTGGCCATCCGTACCCGGTTATGCGGTGGCACAGCCCTAGTGCTGTGACCGCACAGGTCCGCCGGGTTGGACGATGGAGGCCATGATGACGAGCGGCCGGTCTCCTCAGATGTGCGTGTCGGGGGTTCCGCGAACCGCATACGCCGGCAGGCGGGCCTCCCTCAGACAGGCCGGGGAGAGCGAGAGGCCGAACCGCTGCTCGATCACGCCGAGGGTGCGCCGGTAGGTATCCGTGTAGTGCTCGCGTTCGTGAGCGATGAGGGTGGTCCCGTCGGGCTGCAGCACGTGCCCGGCAACGAGGTCCGGGAGCAGCAGGTCAGGCTCCCGGCCCCAGCGCCACACTTCCTCGCCCAGTCCGAAGCCACACAGTTCCACGCCGTCCCGAGCGTAGAAGACAGTGGCCGGCGGATGCTCTTGCATCGGCACGTAGTGGACGGCTTCGGCACCGTCGCGGGAGATCTCCGCCAGCCGGTCCCCGCCGGTCGAGTCCCCGTACTCCAGAGCGAACGACCAGCCTCCATGCTCCCCGACCCGTACCACACCGTCGCCGTCCTCGCCCGGGCGGTACCACTCGCCGAGGTCCCAGGCTTCGGCATCGGTGATCGGCTCGGTCGCTGCGTCCCGGTCGCCTCCCATACGTACCGCCAGTTCCTGCGCGGACATCCCGCGTGCGAACACCACGCTGGACATCCAGTGCTCCAGATCGACCAGCCACCGAATCCCGTGGTGCATGTCTTCGCCCCTCGCTCAACGGCCGTCGGTTGTCTGGCGCACCCTATGACGTGCCACCGACACGGAGATCTCGCAGAGCAGCGCCAAGTGATCACGTCGTCGGCTGCAAGCGTGGCACCGACGCCGCCGCGCTCGACCGGCCGGCTCCAGCGCTCGGTCGCAGCGGCCGACTTCGAGGTCTTCCTCGTCACGCTCGAAGTCTTCGCCGCCAGTTGGTTCCCGATGCCCTGACCATGCTTCATGCGAGCCCGGGGTGCCGTATTCGGAGGCCGAGACCCTCACGCGCCCCGGCGACACCCGAACTCCCGGACCACGGAGACACCGACGATCCACAATAGCGAGCATGGACATCGAGATTTTCCTCGGTCGGGGCCCCGGACCCGACATGTCACCTCGGGAGTCCTCGTGATCGACTCGGTGATGCCGCGCGTGCCGAAGGCGGCGGCACAGCAGACGTACGGCCCGCACCCGAGCTCCGCCGCCCCACGCGACGCCTCGCACGACTCACGCGACGCCTCGCACGACTCACGCGACGCCTCGCACGACTCACGCGACGCGTCGCACGTCCCACGCGACTCACGCGACGCCTCGCACGACACCGAACCGGTCCGACGTCTCTTCCGGCTGCCGGACTCGACCGACGACGCGTATCTGCACCTGGGCCTGCACGTCCAGGGCTCGGTCTCGGTGACTCGGGGCGGCACCCAGGTGTTCCTGGCCCCCGGCGACCTGGTGTTCCACGATCCGGCCCGGCGTGACCACCTGCGTTTCAGCGGCCCTTGTCGGCTGACGGTCTTCCGGGTGCCCCGCAGTCCCCTGGGGATCTCGCCCTCGGACCTGCACCGGGTCATGGGCCGGCGCGTGCGGGGCGACGAGGGTGTCGGCGCGCTGGTGTCCAACTTCCTCTCGGCGCTCGCCGCCGAGACGGACTTCCGCAGGGCGAGGACAGGGCACCGGTTCGCTCGCAACGCCGTCGACCTCGTCGCCGTGCTCGTCGTGCAACTCCTCGGGGAGGAAACCCCCGACGCGTCGGACGTCGGTACCGAGACGGTGTCCCGGATCCGGGCCTTCATCGAAGAGCATCTGACGGATCCGGATCTGTCGCCGGAGTCGATCGCGTTCGCCCACCGCATCTCCGTCCGCTACCTGCACAAGCTCTTCCAGCGGGAGGGCACCACGGTGGGTCAGTGGATACGGCGGCGCAGGCTGGACGCGTGCCGGCGCGAGCTGGGCCGGAGCGCGAACCGCAGGCCGAGCGTGGCCGCCGTGGCGCAGCGCTGGGGGTTCAGCAGCCCCTCGCACTTCAGCCGCACCTTCCGGGACACCTACGGCATGTCCCCCAGCGCATGGCAGGCGTCGGCCGCGTCGGGGAGCGCCGTTCACGGCCGATCGGACGAACCGCCTCCGGCCACCTGACCGAGGGCGCAAGGAGAGTGGTCCCGTAGCGTCATGGGTGGGGGGAAGGGGAGTTCGACGAGGTGATGCGGTTCGAGGTGCTGGGCCCCTTGCGGGTACGACGGGCGGAGCGGGAACTCGATCTGGGATTCCCGCAGCAACGCGCCCTCCTGGCGCTGCTCATGGTGCGGGCGGGTCGGCCGGTGCAGATGAGCGAGATCGTGGATGTGCTGTGGGCGGGCCGTCCGCCGGCCAGCGCCCCGAACGTGGTGCGCCGGTACGTCGGCGCGCTGCGGCGGCTGCTCGAACCGGGGCTGCCGCCCCGGGCGCCCGGCCTTCGTCTGCCGCGCCGCACCGGTGCCTACCTCCTGGACGCGAAGCCGGACGAGATCGATCTGCTGCGGTTTCGCGAGCTCACCCTGCAGGGCAAGCGGGCGGCCGCCACCGGTCGGCCCGAGGTGGCCGTACGGCAGTTCGTCGGGGCCCTCGGCGAGTGGCGCGGGCCGGTGGCGATGGGGATCCCCGCGTCGGCTCGCGAGCACGCCCTGTTCCGCGCCGTGGAGCACGAACTCGTGCTCACCACACGGATGGCTGCGGACGCGGCCCTGCTGTGCGGCACGGCGGGCCTCGTGCTGCCGAGCCTGCGCCGGGCCGTCGGACTGGAGCCCCTGGACGAGTCCCTGCATGCCCGGCTCGTGATGGTGCTGGCGGCCTGCGGACTGCAGGCCGAGGCGCTGACGGCGTACGAGGAGGTACGGCGCCGACTGGCGGCGGAGTTGCGGGTCGCCCCGGGCGACGAGCTGAGCGAGGCCCGCACCCGGGTCCTCCGTCAGGAGCTGCGCGCGTCCGCGCCCCAGGCGCACCGACCGGTCAGGACAGCGCTGCCCGAACCGGTGGAACTCCTCGCCCGGCCCGCCCAGTTGCCGCCCGGCCTGACGGTCTTCGCCGGTCGGAGCGAGGAACTCGGGGAGCTGACCGCCCTCGCCGGGGCGGCGGCGTCCTCCGGGGCGCCCGGGACGATCCTGGTCAGCGGAATGGCGGGTGTCGGGAAGACCGCGTCGGTCGTGCACTGGGCTCATGAGGCCGCGCATCGGTTCCCGGTCGGTCAGCTCTACGTCGAGCTGCGCGGCCGCGACCCGGCCGCCAGGGCGGCGCCGGAACCCGTGGAGGCGCTGCGCGGGTTGGTGGCGGCGCTCGGAGCACCGCCCCGACACCTCCCGGACGACATGGCCGCGCTCACGGACCTCTACCGCGAACTGCTGACGGACCGCCGGGTCCTCGTCGTGCTCGACGACGCGGCCGGCACCGAGCAGGTACGTCCACTGCTGCCCACCGCCCCGGGCTGTCTGGCCGTGGTCACCAGCCGTGACCGGCTGCCCGGTCTGATCACCTCCGGGGCGCGGCCGCTGCGTCTGGACCTGCCGTCCGCCGCCGACGCCCGCGCCGCACTGGCCCTGCGCGTCGGTCACCGGCGGTCGGCCGGCCCCACCCGCGCGCCGCGTGCCTGCCAAGACACGAGGGGCCC
>NZ_JBEYFS010000193.1:0-23174 GCF_040634475.1 Streptomyces sp. NPDC007095 | reverse complement strand
AAACCCGAACCCGACCCACCCGCCCCACCCGAAACAGGAGAAGGAGAAGGAGAAGGAGAAGACGGAAGAGCGACCCCCTCGCCGTCATCGGTGACCCCGCCCTGTCCGGCGATCGCCGGTACCGCGAGGGTCGTCGTCATGAGAGTGGCGATCAGGGCGCCCAGGGCGACCCGTTTCTGCTTCTCCGTGTCGCGCCCGGGTGGTCTGCGGAGAAGTGCATCGAACATGGGGACGCCTTCCAGGAGCCGGTGGCCACTTCCATCGGGGTTCGGCAGCCGATGTGACACGCCCTCGGTCGGCGACGTGGTTTGTCGCTGCCATGTCGCACCTACGGGCGGTCTGCTCGGCCGGGAACGAGGAAAGCTGCTCCACAGGTGCCGGGATCGAGTTGATGGACCATGTGCGGGAGCCGCCTTCACGTGTCATCCTTCTGAGCGGTGACCGACGTCCGCCAGCGCGGAGGTGCCACCCTGCCCTTTCTGCCAAAGGGACTGTCCGAACAATCCACCAGATCGTCCGGTACTGGCGGAGCGATGCCGTGGCCGCAGCCTGCCTCAGCCGCTCTCCATCCCAGGGGATCGCGCTTCCCAACTCCCGCCGACGCGGCGTCAGACCGGGGGCCAGGGCAATGGTGACGCCCAGACCCCGATCGCGGAACGTGGGACCCGTGACGGTTTTCAGGCCCGGGCGTCGCCGCGCCAGCCCGTCCACGCCCGGGTCAATTCCCGCACGGCCGCCAGGTCAAGACGTGCGGCCGGTGGTGTCTCACCCGGGTCGATCTCCCGCATCATGACGACACCCGGGATGCCGGGCTCAGCCCTGAGTACGCGAAACCTGGAGCCGGGCAGGAACAGCACCCGATCGGGACGTCGCGGGTCGAGGAGTTCCGTGCGGCGACCGGCCACCGACCAGATGAGGAAGTCGGTGTTGCCCGGCTCGTCCCGAGGACCGAGCACCGACGCCTCGCACACGTTCGGGTCGACCACCAGCGCCTGCTCGGCATACCACCGCCGCATCGCATCGTCGAGCGTCGCCCGCAGGCCCGTCGCCCCGCGGTGCACGGGAAACATCCGCAGCCCCTCCCGGAGCAGTTCGCCGTCGGGCGGCGCCGGTCGGCCGGTCCCCGCTTCCGCCCCGGGGCCGTCGGGCACCTCGCCTCCCGCCAGCCGACGGAGCACGGCCGCAAGACCGGCGAGGTCCCGGTCCGAACGGTCCGCGACGAGCCCGGGATGCTCTCGCAGGACCTCGACCGCGACGGACGCGACGCCCTCGGGTCCGGCATCCAGGGCGGATACGGCACCCTCGTGCCCGGCGCCCGAGACGGTATGCGGCCGAGCGTCGCCTGTCTGCCCCCGAGTTGGCGGCTCCGCACCGATGCCCCCGGGTGCGGGGAGACCGCCCGCCCGCGGAAGCAGCGTGACAGCGGCCCGGCCGCCGGAAGGAGCGGTGGGGTGGCAGACACCCATGCGTGTCGCACTGCGCAGTTCGGGCGGAAAGCTCCTCATCAGATCTGTCGCGAGCCGTCTGAGCCGGGGCAGTGTTTCCTCCGAACCGGCGTCGCACAGGATCCGTTCATGGCCGGGGTCCGGTGCGGCGGTACGTACCTCGGCCGCGTGCGGAGGGTCCTGCGGGGGGCGTAGCCACAGGCCGCTGGGCACCACCTCTACGACCGCGTCCGCCGCAAGGAGGTGGGTCCCGGGACGGATCTCCTGAAGGTCACGGACCGGCCACCCGTGTGCCACTGCGAACGGGGGCGGCGGAGGCCCGCCGGCGTCGGTCGGCGGCAGGTGGACGAACTCGTGCGCCCGCAGCGGACGGCCCGGCGAGCCGTCCTCCCCCACCAGTTGCACCTCACCGGAGTTCACGTCGCGTCCTCCCGGAATTCCGTTGTACAGACGGACGGGTTCGCCGACGACCTGGGCGAGCACATCCCCGAAGTGCCGCCCCCCGCTGAGGCGCGTGGGCCCGTAGCACACGATCCGCACCGCCGGCCGAACGTGTGGGGGCAGGTCCTGCCAGAAACGCGCGACATCCGCCAGCGGCAGCACCGCGGCCCCGGGAACGCCGACCACCACAGTGAGCAACTCGGGGGACACCCGCAGTTGACCATAGAGACGCATCCGTTGGTGGTGCAGGGCCGCGCTCTCCTCCGCCGGACGCAGCCAGGCGCCGGCGGGAAGGGGCTCCGCCACGGCCGTGCCGAGCGACCAGGGCCGGTCGGGCAGAGCGGACTCCCAGGACGTCTTCGGGAAGCCCCGGGAGTCCCGCGTCTCCGGTGCTCCCGGTTCACAGCGCACCCACCCCGGTCCGCGGTCCGAGCCGATGAACAGGCCACCGCCCGGAGTCGGCAACGGGATCCCGGCCGCGGCGACCACCGTCCTGCCCAGCCGGTCGGCGAGCCGCCGAGCCACAATCGTGGCCCCGAGGCGAGGAGTCCGGCCGAACACCACTCTCAAGCTGCCGTGGCCCGGGGGGACCTCCTGCGCCACGCTCTCGATCGTCCCGTCGTCCGCCCCGTCGGGCAGGTCGACCACCAAGACGGTGCACTCGGGGTCCCGGGCGAGGCCCGCGGTGAACGTCAGGGCGCGCTGATCCACGGGGCCGGCCGGGCAGATCAGCCACGCCCCACCCGCGCGGTGGGCCGTGAACGGGGGGCTCCCGGCGCCCCTTGCCCCTCCGTGGCCCGAGGGGTGGAGGGGCGCCTCCTCCCGGGCCGGTGCCGCAACCCCACTGTCCCGGAGAGGCACTGCCGGGATCCCCTGCTGCCGGCCGCGACGGGGAGAGGTACGAGCCGCTTCCGGGCGCGGGGCGCTGGGACTCCCCCCATCCCCCACCGTGCCCGGACGGGCGGACACCGTCGACGACGGGTCGGCTCCCGCGCCTGCCTGATTGCCGCTCATGCCCTTGCTTCTCTGTGAGAGCCGCGGTTTCCCCGCCATGGATGGGGCTGCGACCGGCCGGTGCCCCCAGGGACCGGCAATCGACTTTAGGAGCGTAACGACCCGCCAGTCCACCACGACCGCCCCCGCCGCACTCCGCGACCTGGCATTTCATGCCGCACGGGCACACACCATGCCTGTTCGGGAAGCTCATGCCGGGTCGGTCCCGCATGAAACCACCCCCGCCCGACCCGGGCATTCGACGTGGTGTGGGTGGTCCACGTCAGGCGCCGCTCCACCGTCTTCGAGGTCCGAACACCACTGACAGCTGGTCAGGAAATCCAGCACCGACCGGGCACCGATCCAGCACCGGATCGACGACGATCGGTTGCCAGAGGTCAACAAGGGCGGTGGGCGCGACAAATCCGGGAAGCACTGGTCAAAATGGCGCTCGCTTCCTCCGCAGGAGGCGCCCGGTGTGGGCTCTCCTTGTCAACGTCCCACTCAGCCCGCCCCGGATCCCTGGTAGCTGAGCTTGGTAGATACTTTTGGCACAGGGAGTCTTCCGCACGCGGATCCCGTCCTGTGCGGGCGACGGCACGCTGGCCTTGCCACCGGAGTTCTTCCTGTAATTCTTCCTGGTCATTCCTGCACGGCTGCGATGTGATGAGACAGGTAGCCCGATGCCCTCAGGTTGCTCTGTTGTGTTGCAGAGAGGGCGGAACACGGCTTCCCTGCTCAGCGGAGCCGTGACGGCCGTGGCGGCTGCGCGACCGCACGACCTTGTTAAGGAGTTGCCGTGTCGTTGATTCTGTCGACCTCTCTTCTGTCTGCGTCGGATCGAGCTGGTTTCTGGCATGACGCCGTATCGAGAACGTTCGTCCCTCTGGATGTGACCCTGCACGAAGAAGCTCCTTCGGCGGCGACGATCAACAGCAGTCAGCTGGGATCCATGCAGGTCTCTACGGTCACGGCCGGGCCACAGACGGTCGTCCGCAGCCCGCGGATGATTGCGAGGGACGGTAAGGAGCATCTGACGCTGACGCTCCTGCATCAGGGGATCGCCGAGCGCTCGCAGGACGGGCGGGACACGGTGGTGCACCCCGGGCAGTTCTCACTCTCCGATTCCAGGCGGCCCTTCAGCAAGACGCTGCGGCAGGCATTCAGCTTCACCTCGTTCCACTTCCCGAGATCCGTTCTGGGGGTGACCGACGATGATCTGCGGGCGGTGACCGCCACGGCCTTCGGCCAAAACGGTCCCTCCTCCGCTCTTCTCGCTGGGCACCTTGAGCGCCTGAACAGGGCGGCAGAGTCGCTCACCCCGGCTCAAGGCCGCAGACTCGCTCTGATCACCTGCGATCTGCTGGCCTGCCTGATCCAGGAGCGGCAAGGGCGGCTGAGCCCACAAGCACCCGCGGCCGCCCATGCCATGCTGACCCGCATCAAGGAGCACGTGCTGCGGCACTTGGAAGACCCCGACCTGACTCCCGCGGACATCGCCTCTGCCCACCATGTGTCAGTCAGGTATCTGCACAAGCTCTTCGAGTCCGAGGGCATCACCGTGAGTCGGTGGATCCGGCAGCAGCGCCTGGAGCGCTGCCGGAGGGAGCTGGCACGGGCAACGCCCCACGGACCAAGTGTGGCAGCTGTGGCCCATCGATGGGGCTTCGCCAGCCCCTCCCACTTCAGCCGTGCATTCCGGCTCGCCTACGACACCACCCCCCGGGAGTGGCAGGCAGCCGCGCGCATGAGCCGTACGAGCTGACCGGGGCCCTCCCGCCGGAAGTGGCCCCCATTCCTGCGACCGACGCCCGGCTGGGTCGTCCTCGGAGGAACTCGGTGCGGCGGTGGCGGAGGCAGCCGGTCATGCGCGGTTGAAGAGGTTGCTCGTGGCCGGGAGGGCGACGAACCACCCTGCGGGCACGGCGGTTTTGCTCGGCCACAGTGAGTGCGGCAACTCGTCGTTGCCAGGACGAGGTACTGGGCGTCGGAATTCTCGAACGGGTTGCTCATCGATCTGCTCCCTGGGCAGGCCGACTGCGGCCCTTCAGCTCTTGCTCAGCTCCCAGAACCGGAACACGGTCGAGGCGTCCAGACAGGACTCGACGCCATGAACGCCGTCGTGCACGACCGCGTACTGCTTGGCCTGCCACACCGGCAGGACGGGTACCTGCTGGGCCACGATGTCCTGGAGCTGGCTGAACTCCCCGTCGGTGGTGAAGCGGTCGCTCTCGGCGGCGGTGAGCGGGATCAGTCTGTCGGTGATCGTGCTGTTCGCGTAATGGTTGCCCAGTACGTTGCCCTTACCGAAGAAGGGAGCGGTGAAGTTGTCGGCGTCCGGGTAGTCGGGCACCCAGCCCTTGACGTAGACGCCGTACTTGCCCGCCGCGATGTCCTTCTCGTAGCGGTCGAAGGGCACGGACTTCATATCGGCGTCGAACAGCCCGCTGGCGTTGAGCTGTGTGGCGATCGCCTTCATCTCCTGGTCGGTGGCCGGGCCGTAGCGCGACGGCGTCGACCAGAGGGTCAGCTTCACCTTGTCGGTGATGCCCTCGGCGCGCAGCGCGGCGGCCGCCTTGGCCGTGGAGGGGCGGGCACCGTAGGTGTCGAAGAAGGACGCGGTGTGCCCGGCGATGCCGATCGGGACGATCGAGTACAGCGGGATCGCCGTGTCCCGGTACACCTGCTTGATGAGGGCGTCGCGATCGAGCACGTAGGCCATGGCCCTGCGTACGGCCAGCTTTCCGGCCACCGGGTCGCGCATGTTGAATACCAGGTGCTGGACCTCGGCGCTGCTGCCCTCCATGACCTCGACGCCCTTGTGGCCGATCTGCAGGTCGATGTCGGCGATGTCGTGCGCGGTCAGGCCGCGGTAGGCAATGTCGACCTTGTCGTCGAGCAGGGCGCTCTTCAGGGCTCTCTGGTTGCCGTGGAAAAACCTCAGCGTGACGCCTGAGTTCTTCACCTCGGCGGTGCCCTTGTATTGGTCGTTGACCGAGAAGACCGCCTTCTCCTTACTGAAATAGTCCAGCTTGTAGGGGCCGGAGCCGACCGCCCGGTTGTCCACACGCAGCCCATTCCCTTCGTACTGCCGGTGGTCGACGATGGAGCCTGCGCCGGAAGCTATCTTGCTGGGGAAGGTGGCATCGGGGACCTTCAGCTCGAAAACGACGGTCCTGTCGTTCGGCGTGTGGACGCTGTCGAGCGTATTGAACATGATTGCTGGACCGGCCGCGTCGTTGATGTTCAGGATGCGGTCGAAGGAGAACTTGACGTCCCGGGCAGTGAGGGGGTCACCGTTGCTGAAATGCAGGCCGTCCTGAAGGGTGCACCGGAAGACCCGGGCCTGCGCGTCCGTGAAGGAACATTTCTTGGCCGCCTCGGGCTGCGGCTCCGTGTCTCCGCTGGGGAAGCTGAGCAGCGATTGGAAGACGTTGTTGAACAACAGCCATGAGCCTGGGTCGTAGCCGGAAGCGGGGTCTGTGGCCAGCACGTCGTCGGACATTCCGACCACCACCTGGGAGCCGTCGCCGGCCAGTCCCCACATCGCGGATCCACACCCTGTCAACAGACCGAAAGCCAGCACTGCGGAGGCGAGCGGGGTCAGCCACTGGTTACGTATGTTCACTGCATGTGCCTTGTCTTGGTTTCTCGATATTCCATGGACCGCCGCGCGCATTGACGCATGGGCCGGTCCAGGGCCGAATGGAAAAGTCCCCGGACCCGAAACGGTTCAGAAATCAGCGGCAATCGCGGCAGATCACGGAAGGGGACAGAAACGTTCTCGCCGAATTTGATCCACACTCGCAAGGAAGGATCACGACTACCCGAGTCGCATGTTCATCACGCCGCGGAATCGGGGGTGAACGCGCGGGGAAGAGCTCCGCGGATGAATTCGCGCTGTGGTCCGCCAATCGGGTCGCGAGGGCGCGCCGAGAGCGCCCGACAAGAGTTGATCGAGAGCACTCTACGTCCGGGCAGTCGCGAGGAATGGCGTCCGTGCGTCCGCTGTCCAAGGAGACAGTAAGTCTGCACTTACAATCAATTACACAGACGCTTGAGTCGTGGGTGGCTGATCAATGAGAAGGGAGTACGAGCAGCGCATGGCCGGTGAGTTCCGCCGTCGCGGAGGTCAGACCCACCGCACCGGCAGCAGCCGCGGGCCGTGCACGAGCATGCCCTCGCGCCAGGTCACGGCGGCCGGGTGGACGTCCAGGCCGAGGTCGGGGCAACGCCGCAGCAGGGCGCGGATGGCGGTGCGCGCCTCCAGACGGGCGAGCGGGGCGCCGAGGCAGTGGTGAATGCCATGGCCGAAGGCGATGTGACCCTGCGCGGGACGGCGGATGTCGAAGCGGTCGGGGTCGGGGAAGCGCGCCCGGTCGCGGTTGGCGTCGGCGACGACGACCAGGACCAGCTCGCCGCCACCGGGGACAACCGTGCCGCCGATGTCGATCGGTTCGGTGGTGAAACGGAACGTCGCCGCCTCCACCGGTCCGTCGTACCGCAGCATCTCCTCCACCGCGCCGTCGAGCAGGGTCATGTCCGCGCGCAGCGCGGCGAGTTGGTCGGGGTGGCTGAGCAGCGCCAGGGTGCCGTTCGAGATCAGGTTGGCGGTGGTCTCGTGCCCCGCCACCAGCAACAGCCATGCGGTGCCGACAAGTTCCTCGGGGCTCAGCCGGTCGCCGCCTTCGTCGGTGGTGCGGATCAGGGCGCTCATCAGGTCGTCGCCCGGGTTGCGGCGCTTGTCGTCGAGCAACCGGTTCAGGTAGGCGCCCATCTCCTGGCTCGCTGTCTTCCGCACCGTCGGATCGGGGTGCGAGAACACGTCGGTGCTCCAGGTCCGGAACGCGGCGCGGTCCAGCGACGGCACCCCGAGCAACTCGCAGATCACTGACATGGACAGCGGGAACGCGAGGGCCTCGACCAGGTCGGCGCGTCCGTCCGGGCGGGCCAGCATGGCGTCGAGCAACGCCTCGGTGAGCTCCTCGACCCGCGGGGCGAGTTGCTCGACGCGACGCGGGGTGAACTCCCGGACGACCAGCTTGCGCAGCCGGCCGTGGTCCGGCGGGTCGGAGTTGAGCATGTTGGGCCCGGAGGCCGGTCTCACGAGGGAGAGCGTCGGCGCGGCCCGCTGCCATGACTTGGCAAGCCGGGGATCGGCGAGTGCGGCCCGTGCGGCTTCGTGCCCGACGACGAGCCATGCCTCGGTGCCCTCGGGCACCCGCACCCGGTGCACCGGTCCGCGCTCCCGCAGTCTCGCGTAGAACGGATAGGGGTTACGGACGAAATCCTCACCCAATGCGTCCAGATCGACGATATCGGCCGTGGTCATCGAAATCCTTGGTGGGTGAGGAAAGCGGAAGGGTCCGGGGTACGGCACAGATACCCACCGGAGAATTCACTCTCAAAGCCTTTCCTTCTCCCATCAGACCGTGCTGACGACCGCTCCGGTTCGGCACGTGCGATGGGCACCAGGAAGAATTGCGCACGCGAGTCGGGTGCCCTCACCGCTCAGCGGCGCGGGCACCCGACCTTGTCCACGGGTGGGTCAGTTGGACTTGAGGGAGGGGTTGGCGCTCGTCCCCTTGGCGGCACCGCTCCAGCCCTTCGACGCGCTGAAGTGGGCCGTCCCGACGTAGAACTCCTTGTTCGGGTTGTTGTTCTTGAGGCCCCGCACCTTCGCGTACGTGGTGCCGTTGGAGAGGGAGAGCTGCCCGCACTTGCCGGGCGCGATGAGCGTGGTCGTGATGCCGCCCTGCTGGGGGATCTCGGCGTAGGCGGTGTAGTTGCCGGACGCGCACACCTTGAGGGTGTGGGAGGTGGCAGCCGACGCCGACCCGGCCGTTCCGGCCACCGCTGCCGCGGTGAGCGAAGCCACCGCGCCGATGGCGAGTGCGGTCTTACGGGCCTTGGTCGTGAGCTTCATGATGCGTTCCGTTCCATTCGGTCGGTACAGAGAAGATGGGCAGAGAAATTCTCGGAGAAATCCGCCGCAATGAGGGCCCGTCCATTTCCTGCGGGTCCCGGTCGGGCACACGCTGAATTTACTTGACCGGTCATGCCATTCCGCCGCCGCGACGACTCACTTGCACGATCGGGTAGTCAGCCGCCACTTTGGGGCAACTGCGGAACGGCGCGCCGTACGGCTCGACAGAACAAAAGCGACGGTCGGCAGTTCGGGACTTCACCGGGTTGCGAACGGGGCGCGGACCACTACGGAGAGCACGTCTCACGTCGGCTTCGGCCAGGGGCCCTGGGGCAGCACGGTGGCGGCGTCATTGTCCCTCGCCCCCGCCGGCCCCCTGGCCGGCGGCCGCCCTCGCGAGACCTGCCCTGCGCACCACGAACCAGCCACCCACCAACGCCCCGACGATGAGCGGGAGACATTCGACCGTGGTGCGGGAGACGCCACCGTCCTGCCACATGAGGAGCACGACGGAGGCGAGGAAGACCAGGGTGGCCACCTGTGTGTACGGGGCCCAGGGCAGCCGGTAGGCGGGACGGGTCACTCCGCCGTCCTTCGAGCGGTTCCAGAACAGCAGGGAACAGACCATGATCATGCTCCAGGTCCCGATGACACCGAACGAGGCGAAGTTGATCACGAGCTCGAAGGCCTTCCCGGGCATCACGTAGTTCAGGATGACGCCGAGGACCCCGAAGCCCGCCGTCAGCAGGATCCCGCCGTAGGGCACCCCGCCCTTGCTCATCACCCCGGTGAACCTGGGCGCGGAGCCGGACAGGGACATCGAGCGCAGGATGCGTCCGGTCGAGTAGAGCCCGGAGTTGAGGCTGGACAGGGCGGCGGTGAGGACGACGAGGTTCATGACGTCGGCCGCGCCCGGGGTGCCGAGCTTCGTGAAGACCGTGACGAAGGGGCTCTCACCGGCGGCGTAGACCGAGGTCGGCAGCAGCAGCGAGAGCAGGACGACGGAACCCACGTAGAAGAAGCCGACCCGCCACATGATCGAGTTGATGGCCTTCGGGATGATCTTCTCCGGGTTCTCGGTCTCACCGGCCGCGATACCGCACAACTCGACGCCCGCGTAGGCGAAGACGACTCCCTGGATCAGCAGCAGCATCGGCATCATGCCGTGAGGGAACAGACCGCCGTTGCCGGTGATGGTGGCGATTCCCGGGGTGTGGCCGTCGACGGGGTGCTGTGTGACCACCAGGTAGACACCGACGAGCAGGAAGACGACAAGGGCCGACACCTTGATGATGGCGAACCAGAACTCCATCTCGCCGAAGTACTTCACCGAGATCAGGTTGGCCGTCAGCACGACCGCCAGGGCGACCATGGCGAGCACCCACTGCGGGATGTCGGCGAAGGCGGCCCAGAAGTGGGCGTAGGTGGCCACCGCCGTGATGTCCGCGATGGCGGTGGTCGACCAGTTGAGGAAGTAGAGCCAGCCGGCCGTGTAGGCACCCTTCTCGCCCATGAACTCACGCGAGTACGAGACGAACGCACCGGACGAGGGACGGTGGAGCACGAGTTCGCCCAGCGCGCGCACGACGAGGAAGGCGAAGACGCCGCAGACGGCGTAGGCGATGAAGAGGGACGGGCCGGCGCTGTGCATACGGCCGCCGGCGCCGAGGAAGAGGCCCGTTCCGATCGCACCGCCGATGGCGATCATGTTGACGTGCCGTGACTTCAGGTCCTTGTGGTAGCCGGCGTCGCCCGCGTCTACATGGGTGGTGCCGCCCGGTGCCGCCGTGGCACCGGATCCCGGGAGATCTGCGGCCGTGGTGACGGGATCGTTCATGATGGTTGCTCACCTTCGGAGTGTGTGCACTGTGCGGGAGCCAGGGGCTGGGCATGACCGAACCGGCGGACGTGGCACGGCAGTCGGCTGCCCGGTCCATGACCCGGCGCCGGTGCCACGGCGTGCTCGCCGATGGCGCGCCGAAGGCATCGGAGAAGTGCCCCTTGGTCACACCGCTTCGGAGCAGTCTGGGGGGCGGACGGCCCCGGTCGCCTGCTCCCTCGACCCGACGTGCTCGATGAGACAGAGGGCGTACCCGAAGGGGACGGATGGTTACGGGTGGGTTAGCGGAACGTGACTACACGTTCCTGACTCGCGTGTCGGACAAGGGAATTGGATGCACACACCCGAGCCTCGCCGGCACGTCAGGCCGGGGGCTGTTCCCCGACGACGGCCCGCCTGAGCGCGTCGGTCTCCAGCAGCAGACTGGCCGCGCCGCTGGGGTTGACGAGCAGGCGCTGGTCCGGCTCGAGGAGGTCCAGCAAGAGGGTGACCGGCACGGCGTCATAGGCGAGCCGTCCGAGAGCATCGAGCTGCGCGGCGGAGGTGTGGACCGGAATGACGGGGATGCCGTCCGGAGTGGAAGCCAGTAGGGGGCGGCCATCCGGATCGACCGGCACGGCCACCTCGGCGCCTGCCAGGCGTCGGGTGACGTCCTCGGCCGGACCGTAGCCGGTGACCGCGAGCTGGATGGCCTCGTCGACCTCGTCGGTCGGGGGCGGCCAGCCGCGTGCGGACGGCGAGGGCCGGTACTCCTCGTTCTCCCGCCACTGCACGATCTCGCCCGTCGCGTCCGAACGCCACTCCCCCATCACCGCCCAGGACGGCGGGGGGCCGTCGCCGGACCAGCCTGGATCCACCATGCCCAGCCAGTGGTCGGGCGCCTGCTTGGCGGCCTCCAGCAGGTCGGGCGGTATCTCGGGAGCGTCCCGCAGGCCGTCGTCCGCCGGGTCCCCGGATGCGGGGGCACCCTGCCGTGCCGTACCGGACGCCGCCTGGGCGGTGTCACCGTTCGTCATCTTTCTCCTCGGTGTCGGTCGTCGTGCCCCCGGTGACGGCTTGCGGACCCGTGCCTCGTTCCGGTGCGGGGCCGCCGGTGCGAGGGCCGTTCCTCCGGTCGCTGGGGAGGCGCCGGAGCGGGACCGGCGGTGACCGGTGGCCTCGGGTGGAAGGCCCGCCACTCGATGGCGTCGTGGGGCGAAGAGGGGTAGAGATCAAGGCGGATTTCTACGCGTGTGCTGGGCGCGTACACGACGCGACCGGTCTTGTCGGCCAAGAGCTGCGCCACATTCCGGCCGGGCTCCGTCGCCTCACCGCCGGTGGAGCAGGCGATCAGAACGATCGGGACCTGCGCGGGCAGCCTTCTCAGGCTCGGCCGACGTTTCAGGAACGACCCGAGGTTCGTTCCGTCCACCTCCGCTACTCCGGCTTCGGTGCGCAGGTCCACAGAGCCTGCATTGCCGTGGGCCAGGAAGAAGTACGGGGTCACCCCCGGCAGGTCACGCGTCCACGGCAGTGCCTGGGAGCCGGGCCGGTCCACGAACTCGTCGTCACCGACTTCGTCCCATACGCGGTAGGTGCGGATGGCCCCCAGCTGGCGGATCACCGTCCCTAGGGCCGCTTCGGCCCACTTCTTAGGCGCCACCGAGGCACGCCCCAGCGGCCTGTGCTGCTCGTCCTGGATCGTGTGGTGAACCACATCCCTGCTGACGATCCGTCGGCCGTCCAGGGTGGTCAGCTGTACGGCCCGTGGCGGCACCGCACGCGCACGCTCCTCGGCCGAGACGGTGTCGAGGTCGTCGGGCAGACTCCGCAGCCACCGCCCGGACGACTCCCCCTCGCCTCCGCCCACGGCACTGATCCGCGTCGCGGTGCCGTTGGGCGAGAGCAGCAGTTCCAACTCTCCGGTGTACGACCACACGGTCCGGCCCGTGCGGGCCGCCACCAGACGCGGCAACTCCAGACCGCCCACACCGCCAAGCGACACCAAGAGCACCACCGGCACATCGGCGGGCAGCGCCCGCACCTGCGGGAGCGACGCCAGATGGTCCGCGAACTCCGCCCAGCGCATCGCAGCACCTCCCGTCGCCGTACGCACCAGGACGGAACGGGTCGTGGTGTCGGCCACCACGAAGTACGGCACCGGCGCCGACACCGAGAGCGAGAACCACGGCGGCTGTTCCAGCCGGAAGGTCCTGGTCCCCTCGGGACCGGCCGGTCCCGGTACGTATGTCGTCCAGACCTCGGGCGGCGCCGTCACGTCCATGCGGCGGACGCCGTCGGGCCGGAAGTCCAGGCCGATGTCGCCACGGGTGTTCCGGCGCGAGACGATCGGCACCGGGTCGGGCACCGGAACACTCCGCTCGGACGACACCGGCTCCGGCTCGGCGGCCGGCACCCCGGACATCCCCTGGCCGGTCCGCGGGACGGAAGCCAGGAGGAAGGGCTCCTCCCTGAGCGTGAGCCCGAGCGTGTCGGCCTGCCGCCCGGAGCGCACCACCGTCACCACGGCCTGCCGGCGCAGGCCCTCACGGGTCTCACCCGCCGCCTGCGCGACGTCACGACCCGCCGCCCGTCCCAGAGGCACCACGGAGAAGTGGGAGTCGTCCATGACCGCCGGAGCCCCGGAACCACGCTGAAGCTCTTCCAGCACCTCCCGCACCACCTGCCGCAGCTCGGCCACCACCGCCTCGCCCCGACGCAGACTCGTCCGCAACGCCGCGTCGGCCCGCCCGGGCAAGGGCAGCGCACCACCGTTGCCTCCGGCCTCCACCCGCACCCGCACCCGCGGCCACGGCAGCCCGGCCCGGTGATCCTCAAGAGCCACACGCGCGGTCTCCTGCGCAAACCGGCGCAGGTCCCGGCGCTGATCCGCCGACAGGGCCTTCACATGCTCGGCGAACCGCACCACGTGCCGCGGCACATCGGCCGGCGGATGCGCCGCCGACGATTCGTCATCCCCGGCGCGCACCGCCTCGGTCGCCACCGGCCGGTCTTCCACAACAACCTCGAGCAGGCCCGCGTCCTGGCTGTCGGCCCTCGCCTCCTGGTGCGACTCGGTGGCACTGTCCCCGATGCCCCCGTCGGACGACTGTGCCACGGGCGCCGCGTCAGCCATTCCTTGCGCCACCGGTGCAGCCGTGCCCGGTCCGTCCGCAGCAACCACCGGCGTCGGCCCGTCGGTGTCCGGGCGCCGTGGCCGGAAAGTCAGCCACTCGGCGTCGTCACCGGGATTCGAAGGCATCAGGTGGAGGGCGGTGACGACGGGGGCGGTGGGCGCGTACACGACGCGGCCGGTCTCGTCCGCCACCAACTGCGCCGCACTCGGGCCCGGCTGCTCCACCTCGGCGCCGACCGAGCAAACGGCCAGAACAATCGGGTCTTGCGACGACCGCCCGCTCAGGCTCGGCCGGCGCTTCAGGAACCTCCCGAGGTTCGTCCCGTCCACCTCCAGGTCGCCCCCGGTGGTGTGCAGGATCATTTGGCCCATGGAGCCGTGGGACATGAAGAAGTAGGGGGTCGCCCCCGGCAGGTCACGCCTCCATGGGAGCCTCTTGAGGGAGCCGGGCCGGAGCACCTTCTCCCCGTTGACGTCGTCCGACACGGCGAAGTAGTCCCTGACCCCGAGCTGGCGGGCCCGCTCCCCGAACCACGCCTGGGCCCACGTCCGCGGCGCCAACGAGGCGCGTCCCAGCGGCCTGTGCTGCTCGTCCTGGATCGTCTGGTGAATCACCTCGCTGCCGGCGATCGATCGGTCGTCCAGGGTGGTCAGCTGTGCGGCCGGTGGCGGCTCCACACGCGCGCGATCCTCGGCCGAGACGGCGCCGAGGTCGTCGGGCAGACTCCGCAGCCACCGCCCGGCCGACACCCCCTCGCCTCCGCCCACGGCACTGATCCACGTCGCCGTGCCGTCAGGCGAGGGCATAAGTCTCAGCACCCCGCTGTACGACCACACGGTACGACCCGTGCGGGCCGCCACCAGACGCGGCAACTCCAGACCGCCCGCACCGCCACGCGACGCCAAAAGCACCACCGGCACCTCGGCGGGCAGCGCCCAGACCTGCGGGAACGACGCCAGATGGTCCACGAACTCCGCCGGACTCATCGCGGCATTTCCCGCCGCCGTCCGTACCAGAACGCCACCGTACGCGGTGTCGGCCATCACCAAGTAGGGCATCTGCGTCGACACCACAGGCGAGAACCACGGCGGCCGCTCAGGCAGGAAGGTCCGCGTCCCCTCGGGACCGATCGGTCCCTGTACGTACGTCGTCCAGACCTCGGGCGCCGCCGTCACACCCATGTCGCGGACGCCGCTGCGCCGGAAGTCCAGGCCGATGCCGCCATGGGTGTTCGAGACGATCGGCACCGCCTCCGGAACCGGAACACTCCGCTCGGACGACACCGGCTCCGGCTCGGCGGCCCCCACCTCGGGCCCGCCCTGGCCGGTCCGCGCCTCGGAGGACAGGAGGGCGGAGTCGTCCCCGAACGTCGCGCCGCCGTCGCTCCGTGCCTGCCGGTGCTGAGAGGGCGCAAGGGTACGGTCCGGTGCCGTGGTCACTCGGGTCTCCGGCTGGGGTGCGGCGTCGTCCGCCCACCCGTCCGGCAGCCCCGGGCCCACGTCGGCGGACCGCTGGGCAGTGCTCGCCGCGGCGGTGTCGCCGGGTGTCCAGACCACCTGCCGGGTCTCGGCGTCCCAGGTCCCGGTCTGGCCGTAGCTGTAGTCGTAGACTCGGGCGATCGCCTCCGGGCTGATACGTCCGGTGAAGGCGACCTCCTGCTCCTCCTCCCGATATTTGGGGATTCCCTCCGTCTTCCTGAGGGTGGCGTTGACGTCCACTCCCGTCGAGTCCGGGTTGGCCGACGCCGTGATCTCGTAGCGGAACCGCCTGCCCATGAACCGGATGGTGCGGTCGCGGGTCGTGGACACGTACGAAGCCGTCGGGTTGTCGTCCACCCACTTCCGCAACCGCACGAGGGTTTTGGGGTCAGTGGCCTGGAAACCGGTGGTGAACACCACCTCCGGCCGCGTGTCGAAGAAGCGCCACACGGTCTCGTCGGGCCGGCTCTCCACGATGTGGTCACGGTCCTCGGGATGAACCATCGAGTAGTCCACCGCGGGTGCCGCGTCCGCGTCCCGTCCGTCCGCCAGTCCCAGGGACGGGTCCGGGCCCCCTCCGGGGGAGACGTCCTCCTGCCGCTCGGGGAACTCGTTGGTCTCCACCGGCCCCGAGGAACCGGTCCCACGGTGGGCGTACGGCGCGAACACCTCGGCGATCTGGCGCAGATGGTCCGGCGTGAGCACCAGCCGGGATGCGAAGGCGCCTCCCTCGACGGTCCCCATCAGGCTCGTCCGGCCCTCGGGCACGCTCTGCACCGCGCGCCCGCCCGGCGTGAGCAACACCCTCGGATCGGCGGCGTCGTCGAGCACGCCGAGGCCATGGACGACCTCGTGCACGAAGGCGGCGGGGTCCACTCCCGTGTACCACGCCCCCTGCACCATGGCCCGATGCCCCGGCACCCCGGGCAGCACCGTGACCACACCATGTGCGGACTCGGGGTCGTCGGTGAACGCCACCTCGACCCGAAGCCGGGAGCCCGGTCGCACGGGTCCGGTCACCCGGTCCGGCTGAAGGTCGGGCAGGCGGTACGCCGGGGCGTTGACCAACTGCTCCAGGGTCTGCGTCAGGGCACGCCGCAGACCGGCCAGCTCCTGAACCGTCACGCCGTCGTCCGGAACCAGGTGCAGTCGCCGGGTCAGCAGCAGCACGTCGTCACCGGCCGCGTCCGCGCGGTACCGGACCCAGTCGTACCCGACATCGGTGCGCTCGCCGGACCGGTCGGGCCTGCGCACCGCGGGTCGCCGGCCCGGTCCGCCCGGTGTGAACGTGAACGCCCCGGACTCTTCCTGACCCGGCCCGGACCGGAACGGCAGCCACCTGTCGGTTCGCACCTCACCCCGGCCCAGGACCGGGCCGAACGGCATCCCGCCGGTCTCGGTGTCACGAGCGGGCGAGGCCGTCCGGGCTCCCCGGACACCGCCGGCCGACAGCCCCTGGGCCACGTCTGCGGATCGCTGGACGGTACTGGTCGCGGCGGTGTCCCCCGGGGTCCAGACGATCCGCTGCGCCCCGGGATCCCAGGTCCCCGTCCAGCCGTATTCGTAGCTGTACACCCTGACGATTGCCTCTGGACTGACACTGCCGGTGAAAGCGACCTCCTGCTCGTGCGGAATGTCAGGAACGCGATTCGTCTCGGCGAGGGTGGCGTTGATGTCCACACCGGTCGGGTCGGGGTTGGCCGACGCCGCGATCTCGTAGCGGTACGGCCTGTTCCGGTACCTCGCCTTGCGGTTGCGGGTGGTGGAGACGTAAGGGGCCTGCGGGACGTAGTTCGCCCACTCCTCCAGATCCACGCGGGCCGAGAGGTCACTGGCGTGGAACCCCTCCCGGAACACCACCTCGGGCGGCTTTTCGGAGAAGCGCCACAGTGTCTCCTCGGGACCGCTCTCGACGACGTAGTCGCGGTCGTCCGGATGGACCATCGAGTAGTCCACCGCAGGCGACACGTCCGGGTTCTGATGCGCGGGCAGCGTGGCGGCGGGCCCGGCCGCGTCCGGGGCGACCTGGGCGTCCACGACGGCAGGGGCGGCCGGGGGGAACACGTGGACGCGGCCGGAGGGTTCCGCCCAGCGGCTGGCGACCCGTCCGTCCGGTCCGGTGGTGTCGAGCCGGACCGGCACGTCCAGCTCGTGTGCGACGTCCCGGGCCAGGTGGTCCATGGACAGGGCGGTGAAGGTGAGGAGCAGCGGCAGCCGGACCGGCGACGGGACGACCCCCTCGTGGGCGGTCAGCACCTCACGGACCCGGTTGACCTCTCGGACGACGGCGTCGACGGCGTCGACGGGGTCGTCGGCCACGGACCCCGTCGGCCTCCGAGCGGCGTCCGGGACGGAGTCGTCGGCGCCGTCGGTGCGCGGCGGTACCGCCTGGTGGTCGTCCAGCAGGCGCTCGTACCGCGTCAGGCTCTCGGGCGCCGTGACCTCGGGGTCCACCGACCGGGCCGTGGCCAGGTCCGCGCGCAGGGTGTCCACCGCCCAGCGCAGGGCGGCTCGGTGGGCCTGGGCGCCCAGTGCCGCACGGTCCAGGTGGAGCACCACCGCGTCGAGCGGGCCGGTGGACGCGGCCCTGACGCGGCGGGCCACCGTCTGGTGCAGTCGGGCCGCGACCAGCCCCGGCTCGTTCGCGGCCTGAGCCATGAGCGCGCCCAGGTCGAGCGGACGGGCGCCGTCCAGGTTCGCCCAGCGCGCGGCGTCGAGGGCCGGCGGGAGGGGTGTCCGCTTCAGCCGGGCCAGCAGCTCGTCGACCTCGGCCTGGAACAGCTCCGCGTACACGTCACCGGTGAACGGGTCGCTGTACAGGGTGTCGTGCCCGGAGGCCGACGGCCGCAGCAGGTTCCGGGTGTACCGCTCGGCCACCAGCCGGTAGCGGCCGCGCATCCGCACCAGGTGGACCGGGCCCTGCTGCTTGATGTGCTGCTCGCGCCGGTAGTTCTCGGTGCCCGCGCCCGCCAGGCCGCTGCCGGTGTTCCAGGACGCCGACGTGCCGCCCTGCCCGGTGTACGGCGGGTAGGCCTGGCCGTCGGGCGTCTGCGCCGGGTCGTGCGGCCGCAGGACGCCCGACGCGGAGGTGCCCGCGGTGGCGGAGGGGCGCCAGCGCTCGTTGCTCGCGCTGACCGTCGTGCCGCTCTGGTGCTTGGTGTAGCGGCCGGTTCCGGTGCCGTGGACCGGGCCGAGGACCTCGAGGTCGAACAGGTCGCCCGCAAGGTGGAGCCTGGCCCGCCGGGAGGAGTGGCCCGGCACGAACAGGGTTTCGGTGAGCAGGTGGCGCCCGCCGGCCGACGCCTGGAGCAGGTGGTTGGTCAGGTGACCGCGGCTCATCAGCTGCCGGATGGTGAGGCTGGTACGGGCCCGCGCGCCGTCCGCGCCGGGGCCGAAGAGCCTGGTCATCAGTTTCAGGGCGGCCGGCAGTGCGTCGTCCAGCAGGACGCCGGTGATGTACGCGTCGCCGGGCAGCGCGGGCAAGGGCCGCAGGTCTCGGTCGGCCGACGGTCCGTACGGCGGACGGAACTCCGCGAGGCCACGCGGGACTTGCAGGTCGAGCACGCCGGAGACGCTGGTGGTGCTGGTGGTGGAGCGTGCGGCGTCGAGGCCGCGGTACAGGCCGGCCAGCCAGTTGTTCAGCGGCCGGCCCGCCATGTCCAGGCGGCGGACCTCGACGGTGACGGTGTGGCCGAACCGGGCCAGGTAGGCGCCGTTCCAGGCGTACGCGGTCTGCTCCGTGGTCGCCGTCTCGGCGCGGGTGACGCCCCGGTGGGCTCCCTCTCCGAAGCCGACGCCGACGCTGTTGAACGTGTGCGCCTCGCCGCCGCCGAGCCTGCCGACGGTGAACGTCAGGGCCGCGTCCCGGGAGGTGGTGACGGCGGTGCTCGCATAACCGTGGCCGTAGTTCTCCAGGCCGGTCTCGGGCCTGAAGTCGTACACCGCGGGACCGGAGTCGAGGGTGCCGGACAGCTTGATCTCGACGATGTCGGACAGCAGCCAGCCAATGGGGTTGACCAGGTAGAACGTGTGGCCGTTGGGGGAGAGCAGGTCCTCCAGCATCGCGGAGTCGCGCCCTTCGGCCAGCAGTGACTGCAGGGCGTTCACGGCGCCCTGCAGCCGTCCGACCCTGCGTCCGTTGCCGGTCCACAACTCGGGCCGGGAGGCGAGCAGTCCGGGCGCGACCCGGTCCACCTGCTCGCGCACGATGTCGTAGGTCGACCGGCCGTCACGGTAGCCGATCGCGTGCACCCCGCTGTGGCCCAGGATCCTGCCGCCGCGGTCCTGACGGGTCAGGTACTCGGGGAACCCGACCTCGGTGAAGCGGCTCGCCGGTTCCTTCAGTTCCCGTCGGAAGCGGCCGTTGAACGCGGTCCTCGTCCCCTCGTCCAGCACCGGCAGGGCACCGCTCTCGTGGAGCCGGGCCAGCAGGTCCGCCAGGTCGCGGCGGCTCGCGGTCAGCCCGCCGAGGGTGTCCGCCACCGCCTGGCCGGCCTCTGTCAGCGGCCGCGGCCCCGGCTCGGGCGTGTCCAGCACCCAGCGCGTCAGCACGCCCGCGACCGTGTTGCCGCTGAGCCTGACCTCTCCGCCGTGCCAGCGGTTCATGACGTCGACGAGCTGCTCGTCGGAGACCGGGACGACGTCCCTGGCGTACTGCTCCAGCGCTTCCGGCTCGGACAGCAGATACAGGGCGGTGCGGTCGGTGACCTCGCGCCGGTCCGAGCGGTACGTGCCCGGCAGCAGCTTCGCGGTCTTCTCCAGGCGGCTGTGGACCTCGAAGTCCACCGTGGTTTGGTACGCGTACGCGCGGTTGAAGTCGAGCTGGATCAGTTCCTGCGCGCCGGTGCGTCCCTGGCTGGAAGCGGCGTTCCACTGCCGGCTCTGGGAGGCGCCCGCCTCGCCCTGGAGGAACGCGTCACCCACCGAACCGCCGACGGTGATGCCGGCCTGTGTCCATGCCACGCCGGCGGACGACGTGTCAGTGCTGTTGGTCTGGGTCATCCACAACCTGATGACGCCCAGGACGAACTTGTCCTTGGTGGCCCCGGCGAACGCGGAGGGCCCCATGCGGCCCCGCACGTCGACCGCGCCGAACGTGTTCCTGAACCCGGTGTCGAAGAACTGGTCGGTGGTGTAACGCCCGTTCAGGATCTCCTTCAGGTGCGCCCGCACCTGGATGGTGCTGGTGAAGGAGGTCAGTTCCTGGTCGGCCTGGCCGTGCGGTCCGGTCAGCTCGCCGAGCACCGACGCGGCCGCGTCACGCAGACCGGTGGCGTCGACGTGGTAGACCACCGCCCGGTCGAGCACGGAGGCCGGCGTCCGGCGCAGCGAGGTCGTCCCGGGGTGTCCGAGGTCGCCGAGCGGCAGCAGGTAGGCCACGGTCCGCTGCTGCGACAGCGCGATCGGCTCCGGGTTCCGCGCTCCCGGCCGGATCAGGCCCTGCAGACCGCTGTGCTGGAGTTCCAGGGTGGCGGTCAGGTCGATGTACAGGGCGTGCTTGTTGACGACCCCGGGGTATTCCAGCAGTTCGGGACGGTTGTTGAGGAAGGACACGGTGTCCGTGGCGCCCACCGAGCGCTGGAGGTCGAACCCGGTCACGGCGCCCTTGAGCTGGTTGGACAGGGCCTTGAACCGGAAGCTGAGCGCGATCTTTTTGCTGCCGCCGCTGAACTGGCCGGCGGTGTCCATGCCCATGCCGAGGTTGACGACGGCCATCTCGTCGGTGGAGCCGAGGAACTCCGGTGGCATGTCCTCCGAGGCGGTCGCCCTGATGGTGATTTTCACGGCGTCCAGGTCGAGGTCGACGCCGAGGCCGCCCCGGCGCCGGACCATGGTGAAGACCAGACCGGACTGGTGCAGCTGGTCGTAGTGCGACTCCAGTCCGCGCCGGGAGACGTACTTGTCCAGCAGCTCCTGGTTTTCCAGTCCGCTGTCCAGCTCGTTGGCGTGCGACCACCAGTGGTCGGCGGCCAGCGGCGACTCGGCGTCCTCGGGCAGGAAGCCGAGCCGGACGAGTTCCCGCGTCAGCCCGTCGTGCAGCTCGCGCACCGTGGCCTCGTCGACCTCGACGAGGCCCATGCCGATGCCGTGGCCCTCCGCGACGTGCGGCGGGACGTCCAGGTGCTCGGGGTCGTCCGGGCGGCGGCCGGTGCGGCGGATCCGGCCGGGCTCGTACTGCACCGTCCGCGACGGCGCCCGCGTGACGGCCGTCGCCTCACCGGACTCCTCGACCGGGCCGGGAACGACGGTCGCGTCGTCCGTCGGCAGCACCTCCTCGCCGCCGGGCGCGACGGCTCGGTTGTCCGCCGACAGGGCCTCCTCGTCCACCGGGAAGCCGTACCGGAACGCCTCGGGTTCCGGCATCCGCACCAGGCCCTGGCCGGACACGGACGGCGTCGTGACCGGCTGGGCGCCGCGCACCGCCACCACAGCGCTGTGCGTGAACTCCAGCCGGTAGGCGGTGGTGTTCCCCGTGTAGCGCGGCACCACGACCCACAGGCCGGTGCGGCCGGCACTGATGCCGTCGGAGTTGGACCACGTCATGGCCAGCGAGGTGCTGACGCCCACGCCCAGTCCCGGGTCCTTGAACGGCAACGGCGCCAGATCGAGTTCGGCCGACGGCAGACTGACCGTCGTGGAGTTGCTGACCGTGTGGCCGCCGCTGGTGCCGTCGATCGCGGTCCTGACGTTCTCGATCGGGGCCTTGTCGCTGGTGGCGCCGACCCGGGTACCGCGCGAGTAACGCACCGTGTGCACCTGGACGGTCGCGACGGGCCTGCCGTACCGGTTGTGCAGGGTGAAGGGGTAGCCGCGCGCGTCGCCGACGGCCGCGTCCAGGTGGGCGTCCAGGTTCCACAGCTTCTGCAGCAGCTCGTTGCGGGGCACGCTGCCGACCGGCAGCTCCAGCCCCTGCTGGTGCGCGGCGGCGACGATCCGGTCGAACAGCGCGGGCAGGCCGGTGAGGCCGGACGCGTAGTGCACGGCCGGCAGTCGGTTCTCCAACCCGCCGGTGCCGACCGCGGTGACCTGCTCCGGTGCCTGCTCCAGGTAGTGCTCCGGCACGTAGAGCAGCAGCCTGTGGTCGCCCTCGGTCCGCACCGGGACCGGGGCGATGTCCTCCCAGCCGCGCCGCGCGTCCGTACGGATGCGCGCCGACCAGGCGGGCCGGTAGGCGAGCATCGTGGAGTCGGCGTCGGCGACCTCGACGTGGCCACCCTCCGCGTCGCCGACCCAACTGGTGGACCGGCTGGAGGCGTTGGCCGTACCGGAGATACCCGCGCCGACCCTGGCGACCTCCAGCACGCCGGGGCCCAGGCCGATGCCGTACGACATCGAGATCCCGGCGCGCGTGGCGCTCGTCGGGCCCGAGTGGGTCCGTACGAAGGCACCGGTCAGGTACGAGGCGTTGATCGCCTGGTTGGCGTGGAACCGTTCGGGGCCGGCGGGGCGTTCCGGCACCAGGCCGAGCGGCCCGGACTCCGGCTCCGCCTCGGACCGCGAGCCGGTCCCGGCCCCCGTCCCGGACTCCGGCTCCGGCTCGGGCTCCTCCGGGATGGTCTCCAGCGCCGAGGGGCCGTCGTACGACGCGGCCGGGTGGCGCACCGTCCTCGGGTCCTGCGGGTCGAGCGTGATCAGCGCCTCGACACCGCCCAGCGGGACGAGCAGACCCGCGTTCGCGAACTCGCCCTCGCCCGGCACCAGATAGCGGTAGTTGCTCAGCAGACGCTGCGGCAGCAGGTCCCACACGGTCTCCGGCACGCGCTGTCCGGTCACCTCGACCATGGTCCGCAGCGTCCGGATGACCTCGGGCAGATACGGCAGCCCGGCCCGGGGGACGCCGATCGTCCGCGCCGCGGGGGGCACCTCGACCCGCTCGCCGAGCGGCGAACCCGGCTGAGGTCCGGGCGCGGCGGCGGGCTCGCGCGACGGCTGCCC
>NZ_JBEYFS010000192.1:0-23307 GCF_040634475.1 Streptomyces sp. NPDC007095 | reverse complement strand
GGTGTCGACCTGCCGCGTGTCTCGCAGGACCAGTCGACGTCCGGTACGCCGGTCTCGCTGTCCAACATCCAGGTCGGAGACATCCTGTACTGGGGCCGCCGGGCGGGCCGCCTCCCGGCCCGGGGACCAGGGGCCGCGGGGAGGACAGCCGGGGCCCGGAACCGGGCCCTGGAACGGGGGGTTCTGGGGCGGGGTCCGGGCCGCGGGGGCGGGTGTCAGTCCACGGTGGCGGTCGGGGCGGGGGCCGGGCGGGGGGCCGGGGCCCAGCGGGTGCCGTAGGCGACCTGGCCCTTCTCCGCGGCGGCGAAGGCCTTCGTGTTCCAGTTCTTGCGCATGAACGCCTCGCGCGCCCGGATCAGCAGCGGGTTCTGCACCGCGCCCATCCGTCCGATCCGCCAGGCGATGCGCTGCAGCGGCGCGGTACGGGCGCGGCGTTCGCGCTCGTAGCGGCGCAGCGCGGCGACGGGGTCGCCGGCGTGCTCCAGGTGCTCGGCGAGGACCAGGGCGTCCTCCAGTGCCTGGCAGGCGCCCTGGCCGATGTTGAAGGTGATGGGGTGCGCGGCGTCACCGAGCAGGGTGACGCGGCCCTGGCCCCACCGGCGTTCGGGGCTGCGGCCCTCGACGTCGCCGCGGATGATGCCCTCCTCGGGGGTGGCGGCGAGGATGTCGGCCACCGGGCCGCCCCAGCCGCGGTGGCGGCGCAGCAGCATCTCCCGTACGCCGGGCGCGTCGCGTCCGCCCGCGGGCCCGTTGGCCACGCTCATCCAGTGGACCAGGCCGGGTGCGACGTCGTAGTAGGTGAAGCGGGTGCCGGGCCCGAACATCGCGTTGAAGGTGCCCGGCGGGATGTCCGGGTGCTGCAGGGGGGAGCGGCCGCGCCAGGCGATGTAGCCGCTGTAGCGGTTGCGGGCGGGGCCGAAGAGGGCGTCGCGGACCGTGCCGTGGATGCCGTCGGCGCCGATCAGCAGGTCGCCCCGTTCGCTGCCGCCGTCCGCGAAGCGTACGGTGACCCCGTCCTCGTCCTGTTCGAAGCCGGTCACGTGGGCCCCGGTGCGCACCGGGGAGCCGTGCAGGGCCTCGCGCAGCACGCCGTGCAGGACGGAGCGCTCGACGGCGATGGTGGGCGCGCCGTAGCGCTCGACGAAGTCGCCGACCGGCCAGGCGCCCAGCACCTCGCCGCGGTGGGTGCTGAAGTGCGCGACCTGCTGGGCCGGGGCCGTCTCGAGGACCTGTCCGGCCACGCCCAGGCAGTCCAGCGCGAGTACGCCGTTGGTCCAGATGTGCAGGCCCGCGCCGCCGTCGCGCAGCTCGCCGGCCCGTTCGAAGACGACGGGCTCAAGGCCGGCGCGCTGGAGCGCGAGGGCCGCGGCCAGGCCGCCGATCCCTCCGCCGGCGATGAGTATGCGACGGGCACGTCCAAGGGCCATGGGTCTGTCTCCTCGTGGCTGTCCGGGCGGATGTCCCCGCGGGGAGGGGACGGCGCTCCGCTGCGGCCCGGGGTGCTCCCTCGTCGTTCTTGCGGAATCCCCTGCGGACCACTGGAGTTGTCAACGCTAGCATTCGAAGCACTGAACTTGATAGTGTCGGCAGTACATCTAGCGTTGATAAATGCAGGCGTTGACACATCCACGTGGCGGCAGGCCATGTGGCAACCGGCAGACGGACAAGGGTGGTTGTGATGGAAACCCTCGTACAGACCCTGGCCGTGGTGGCCACGATGGCCAACGCGGTGGTCTACGGCACCGATGTCTTCTCCGCGATCGTGCAGCGGCCGGCCCTCGCGCACGTCGACGACGCGGTGCTGACCAGCACGATGGGGCAGATCCACCGTTTCGGGGACCGCCGGATGCCCGTCCCGGGCGTCTTCGGCCTGCTCGCCACGGTGGCCACGGCCGTCGCGGCCGGGTTCGGCGGCCACGTGACGGCGGCCGTCGCGGCCGCCGTCGCGGCGGCGGCCCTGGTGGTGTGGCTGGCCGTCTACAACAAGGTGAGCGCGCCGGTGAACAAGGAGCTGACCGACGCGGCCCTCGACTGCCGCACCGCGCCCGACGCGCGGGGCCTGCAGCGCACCTGGGACAGCGTCATCAACGCCCGGGTCGTGCTGCAGGCGGTGGCGCTGGGCGCGATGTGCGTGGCACTCGTGGCGTCCTGACACCGCAAAAGGCGGACGCCGCAAAGGACGGGAAGGGGGTGGGGAAGGGAACCCGCGGGTCTCCTGCCCCACCCCCTTCCCGTCCGGCGCCGGCCCCTACTGCAGGGCGATGCTGCCCAGGACGGACGCCTCGGTGTCCTCGTCCAGGCCGTCGGTGATCTCACTGCCGAATGCGGGGCTGAGCTCCGGCTCGTTTCCTGCGGGATTCTTCTTCTTGCTGACCACGGTGGTGTCCCTTCGGGCGTGAGCGGCCGATACCGTACCGAGATTCACGAAGGGCCGCACCGCGCGTCAAGGCGCATTGCGCCGCGTCCACCGGAATGCGAGGCGCCCTCGAGAAATCCGGCAAAAGAAATACGCATTCCGCACCGCGCTCCCCCGCGGCCGGCGGGAATCAGTACGCCGCCCGCCCCGCCCGGATTCCGCCCCGCTCCCCACTCCCCCGCTTCTCCCGCCTCTCTCCCGCCTCTCCCGCCTCTCCCCTTTTCCTGCCGCGGCGGTCTGTCCGGGCGGGGCGGGCGGCGCTCACGCCGGTTCGGCCGGGGCGGGCCGGGACTGGGCGAGGGCGTCCGCGAGAGTCCGCCAGATCTCCGCCGCGAGGTCGATGTTGGCGTCCGCCTGGGCCTGCTGCGCCAGGGTGCGCAGCCCGTCCACACCGGAGGCGTCACCGCCCAGGATCAGCAGCTGCTGGCGCAGGATCTCCAGCCGCACCCGGTCGCGGTAGGTCATCCTCGGCTCGTCCCCGGCCAGGTCGCCCAGCAGGGCGCGGGCATCGTCGTAGCGGCCGGTGGCGAACGCCAGATCGGCCTTCAGCGCGGTCAGGTCCTGGCGCAGGGCGGGCGTGCCGACGAAGGCGAGAGCGGCCTCGGCCTGAGCGGCACAGGCCTCGGCCCGCGCGGGGTCGGGGGGCAGGGTCTGCAGGTGCAGCCGTCCCGCGGCCAGCCGCAGCCTGAGCCACAGCACCAGGTCCTCCTGGCTGCCGAAACGCTCCAGGGCCGCCTCCAGGCAGGCCTGCGCCCCGGTGTGATCGCCCTGGCGCACCCGGACGGCGGCGGCCGTCCACATCGCCTCGGCCCACAGCGCGTCGGTGCGGCCGTCGACCAGCGCGGCCAGTTCGTCGGCGTGCACCCGCGCCTCCGGCACCTGCCCGGCCTCCGCCTGCACCGACACCAGCGCCAGCAGCGCGGCGGCCCGGTCCTCCACGCCCAGCTCCTCGCCCAGGGCGAGCCGGTGGGCGGCGACGGCCGCGTCCAGGGCGGGGGTGATCTCACCGAGCGAGCGCAGGCAGCGGGCCAGCCGGGTCAGGCCGCGCACCCGCAGCTCGGCCGATCCCACCTCGTCGCCGAGCGCGACCAGCCGGTCGAGGTCGGCGCGCTCGGCGGCGTGGTCGCCCTGCAGCCGGGCGGCCCGGGCCAGCAGCCACAGCGCCTGCCAGCGCAGCACCGCGCTCTCGTGGCCCTCGGCGGCCAGCGCCGCGCGCAGCGCCCCGATGGCGTCCGCGGAACCGGTGGAGGACGCCAGCGTCAGCGCGTGCGCCAGGGAACCGGTGACCGGCTCCTCGAAGTCGGCGACGTCCAGGCCCAGCCGGCCCGCCAGATAGCCCACGGCCCGGTCGGTGGGCTGGCGCGCCCCCGATTCCAGGCGGGAGAGATAGCCGGTGGACATGCCCTCGCCGGCCAGCGCCGTCTGCGACAGCCCCTGGGCCGTCCGGAGCTTTTTCAGGCGGTGTCCGAACGCGGGCTGTCGCAGCATGACCGAATCCCCTGGGGTGAGCGGGCAAGAAAGTTTCGCCGGGAGCCGCCCCGAGCGTAGGGCGCCGGGCAACACGCGGGCAAACCTTTGCCAGGCTCCCGCCGGGAATCTCGTGCCGCTCTCACGCGCCTCTCACGCGCCTCTCGTGGACTCCTCCAGCGTTCCTCCAGCGCGGCGGGGCACGCTCGGCAGGACCCGGCCGGCGCACCCGGCCGGGTGCGGAGCCCCTCCGCAGGTCAACGCCCGGGAGTCGACGATGAGGCCATCGGTGTGCGCACCACCCCGGGCGGCGTGGACGGCCGCCGCCCGGCACGGCAGCGGCCCCTCCCCGGCGGCGGACACCGGCCGCCCCGCCCCTCCCGCGCCGGACGCGCCGTCCGACGAGGACATCGGCTGGCCCAAACGATGCGTCCCGCCCGGACCGTAACCCCCGTAGCCCCGTGCCCCTTTGCACCCCTGTGCCCCGTGCCCGTACCCCCGCCGCCGGGCCGGCCGGGGCCCGGCGGCGGGTGCGGGTGCGAGTGCGGGTGCGGGTGCGGGTGCGGGTGCGACGGGCAGGACAGCGGCGTGACGGCGCGGCATGCGCCTGCAGCTGCACTTGCGTCTGCGCCGCGATTCCTGCCGTACCGGGGCCCGGGGTGCACCCCGCCCGGCCGCGGGCCCCGCGGGGTGCGCGGGGCCAAAGGCGGGCGTGTGCGGGAGACTGCCGCCGCCGCTGCTGTGGGCGGGGCGGTCAGCCGGAGGGGGCGTCGGCCACGGAGGCGGCCGGGCGCAGGGGGGCGGCCGGGGGGCGCAGGCCGGATTCGAAGGCGTAGATCGCGGCGTGGACGCGGTTGCGCAGCCGCAGCTTGTGCAGCAGGTTCTGCACGTGGGTCTTCACGGTGTGCTCGGAGAGGGTCAGCGCCTGGGCTATCTCGCCGTTGGACAGGCCGCGGGCCAGCAGGTCCAGGACCTGGCACTCGCGGTCGGTGAGCCGGTCGGGGCTGACGGGCGAGATGGGCGCCAGGGGCCCGGCGGCCGGCCGGCGCCCGGGCCAGGGCGGGGTGGGGCCGTGCACCAGGGTGTATCCGGCGGCGGCCAGGACGACCGCGGAGGCCAACTGCCCGGCGGTGGCGGTGGCCGGCAGGTGGCCGCCGGCCGCCCGGCCGGCGGCGTCGGCACAACCCGGGCCGCCGAGGGTCAGCAGCGGCAGGTCCCCGCCGCCGAAGGCCGGCGCGGCGGGCTGTCCGCCGCCGGGCGCGCCGTGGGCGACCAGGACGTGCGGGGGCCGGGCGGCCAGCGCGCGCAGCAGCGGCGGTCCCGGTTCGCTCTCGCCGGTGACGCGGATGTCGGGGTGGCCCTCGAGGAGGGCGGTGATGCCGCGGCGGGCGAGCGGGTCCTCGCCGATCACGTGCACGCGCACGGCGGCCTGCGCGCCCGGACGGGGGGCCGGGGCCGGGCCGGCCGCCTCGCCGGGGGCGGGGGCCGGTGCGGGGAGCACGCGGAGTATGGCGTGCCGCTCGTCCATGGCGGTCTCCTCCCTGTCTCCCGGGATGTCCCGCCGGTCCTTGGATGTTCCGCCGGTCCTTGGATGTCCCGCCAGTCCTGGGATGTCCCGCCGGGTCCTGGGATGTCCCGCCCTGTTCACCGTAGGCGGCGGCCGCGGCCGTGTCCGGTGCGCTCCAGCGGGCCACGACCCGTCCGCTACCCCCTCTCACCCCGTCTCACCCCGCGCCGGGGTGAGGGCCAGGCCCTCCACGGCGGCCCGGGCGTGCAGCCGGCGGCGCAGCTCACGGCCGGCGAGCAACGGCGTCGGGGGCTGAACGCCGGGGCATCCCCGCAGGGATCAAGGGGTCAGGCGGAAACGGACCGGGGCGCATCCACCAGGTGCAGTCCGCCGTCCGCGTCGAGATAGCCCGCATCGCCGGTGGACAGCCAGCCGTCCGCGTCCTGCAGCACCCCGGCCGGGCCGGCCGACAAGCCGGGGCTCAGCTGCGGTCCGCGGATCTGCACCTGGCCGGTCGACCACACCGGCGCGGGCCGCGCGCCGCCCGGCAGCACGACCCGGCACTCGGTGCCCGGCAGCGGCACCCCGACCGCGCCGAGACCGGGCCGCGAGCCGGGCGGCTGGTGGTGGGAGAGAGCACACACCTCGGTGAGGCCGTAGCCCTGCAGGACCGGCACGCGCAGCGCGTCACGCAGCCGGCGGGCGCGGCCGGGCTCCAGCGCGCCGCCGCTGACGTGCAGGGCGCTCAGCCGGTGCCCGCCCGTCCGGGCGGCGGCCCCGCCCAGCCGGGTGTCGCCGGCGAGGCGGTGCAGCCGGGCGGGCGGGGCGTAGAAGTGGGTGGCCCCCGCCCGCACGGCTGCTTCCAGCGCCCCGAAGGGATCCGGGTTCGGGCACAGCACCTGCCGGGCCCCGGCGTGCACGGCCGAGTTGAGGTGCGCGGCGTGGTAGTGCGGCAGGTGGTTGAGGACCACGGAGGAGGGGCCCAGCCGGTGGGCCAGGGCGGTCTGGGCGGCGCCCGCGAGAAGGTTGCGGTGCGTCAGCCGCACCCCGTTCAGCCGTCCCGCACCGTCCGGGGCGAACTGCAGGCACGCCACCGCGTCCACGCCCGGCGCCGGTGTCCGCGCGGACCGGCCGGCCGGCACCGACGCCAGCGCCCGCGCCAGCGGCACACCCCCGCCCGCACCCGCCGGCGTGTCTGCTGCCGCGTCCGCCGGGGTGTCCGTGAGGACGACGGTGTGCAGCAGGGGCAGCCGGTCACCGAGACCGGCGAGCAGCCCGGCCAGCGCGGCGGGTACGAAGGCGATCTCGGCCCCGGCCGCCGAGCACACCTCGTACAGGGCGGCCGGCCCCGTCAGCGGGTCGAGCAGGGCGAGCGGGTGGCCGCTGCGGACGGTGCCGTAGTACACGGCGGGGAAGACCGCATCGAGGGTGGCGGCCGCGGCGACGACGGCGCCGGCCCGGCCCGCGGCGCGCCGCACGTAGTGGGCGACACGGTCCGCCTCCCGGTCCAGGACCGCGAACGACACCCCGGCCCCGGCCCCGGCCACGGTGACGGCCGGGGCGTCCGCGTCACGGGCCGCGGCCCGCCGCAGCAGGTCGTCCAGCGGGCTCTCCAGATACCTGAGGATGGACACGGCACGACCTCCCGGCGGCAGACGGCAAAAACAGCGGATGTCCGGATGCCCCACGGTCGGCGCCCGGGCTCGAGACCCCTTCGAAACCCGCTGGAGATGAGCGCGCCCCGCACCCTCGCACCGGCCTCAGCCCGTACAGGCAGTACGGGCAGTACGGGCAGTACGGGCAGTACTGGCGGTACGGGCGGTACGGGCGGTACGGGCGGTACGGGCGGGGGCGGGCGGGGGCGGGTCCGGGCTGCTGTCCGCCGGGGCGCAGCACCCGGACGGCTTCCGGGACGGACTTGCGTGGGCCGGTCCAGTGCCGGGCCTGGGCGTAGGTGAGGATGCCGACGGATCCGGAGGCCAGCGGCAGGCTGTTGCCGTCCCCGGCACGAGAGGGACGTCAGGCAGCCGCAGGCGGAACTGCGCGGCCATCGCGGGGCCGGGCTCGACCGCGATGACGCGCGCGCCGCGGGCGTGCAAAAGAGCGGTCGCCGGCCCGGTGCCGGCACCGACGCCCGCGACCCGGGCGCCCTTTGAGGGACGGTTGGCGAGTTCCTCGACCGCAGGGAGCAGGGCGGGCTGACAGGAAGGGCGGTTCGCGGCATAGCCGACAGCGGCCCGGTCGCGTGGCGTGTGTGGCGTGTGGCGCCTCATGTTTTATGCGGGGCGTGCCGAGGGGTGTCCGCCCACCGGGCGGGGCAGCGGGAAACTGCGCAGTGCCGCGCGGCTCCAGGGGAAGCCGTAGCCGAGGTGCACGACCGGGTCCTGCGCCTCGTCGGCGGGCACGGCGACGGCGACCAGCACGCCCGGCACCGGCTCCAGTTCGACGAACCGCCACGGGCGGGCCGTGTCGTCGTCCGGCGGGGTGAAGGCCCGTACGCCGCGTTCGTCGTCCAGCGTGAAGACGAACGCGTCGAAGGGCAGCCCGAGACCGAGGCCGCGGGCCTTGGAGTAGGCCTCCTTGAGGGTCCACACGCGCAGCGCGCGCCGGTCCCGGGCCGGCCCGGCGGCGGCCTGTGCGACCCATTCCCGCTCCGGGGCGGCGAAGGTCCGCACGATGGTGGTGATGGCCCGCTCGTCCCGGTCCTCCAGCCGTTCCACGTCCACACCGATGCGGTGCCGGCGCACGATGCCCAGCAGGCTGTAGCCGCCCGCGTGGGAGAGGTTGAAGTCCAGCTGGGACCCGCCGCGCGGCCCTTCCGCGGCGGCGGGCCGCAAGAAGGGCCGTCCCCGCGCGGAACGCCAGATGACCAGCTCCGCCTCGGCCAGGCCCGCCTCCAGCGCCAGCGCGCGCCGCACCAGTGTGTGGGCCAGGAGGTACTGGCGCCGGTCGCGTTCGAACAGGAAGCGGCTCGCGGTCTTCTGCTCCTGCGCGTCCAGCCAGTGCGTGGCGAGCAGGAGCGCGACCTCCGGCGGCAGGCCGTCGTTGGGACACAGCCACAGCTTGACCGGCTCCCCGCCCCCCGCCACCACACCAGGAGCAGGAGCAGGAGCGGGGATGGGCCCGGGTTCGGGGGCGGGGATGAGGGTGGGGGTGGCCGGGGGTGCGGGGCGGGCGGTCACTGCGGTGCTCCGTCCGTGCCGGGGCCCAGCTCCAGCGGGCGGGGCCGCAGCACGGTGGCGGGCAGCTCGACGGCGGCCGGGCCGGGATGCGCGGGCAGTACGGCGCAGACGTCGACCCCGGCCAGCCACAGCCGTGTCAGCTGCTCCAGGCGGCCGCCCTGCCACAGGGCGGCCACATAGGCGCGGGTCTCCTCGAGTCCCTCGATCAGCGGCGGGCCCGCGGCGGTGCGCAGATCGGCGCTGCGCACACCCGCCGGGCCCCTGCCCGGGCCGGGGTGCGCGGCGAAGCCGGCCAGCGCGTCGGCCAGTTCGGCGACCGTGCGGACGGTCACCGCCAGACGGCAGCGCAACACCGCCCGCCCCAGGCGCAGTTCGTGCGCGACCGCGGCGAGATCCGGGCCCGCCGGGCCGCCGTCCCGGCCGTCGCCGTCGGACAGGCGGGCCGCGAGCCGGCCGGCGGTGGCCGCCAGGTGCACGGGCGTCGCGGCGGACAGCAGCACCAGTTCCGCGGGACGCGTGCCCGGCGGGCCCGTGCGGGCCGGGGCGCGGGGGACGGCAGGCGCCTCCTCCACGACCAGCACCGCACCCACACCCTCCCCACCGTCCGCGCCGTCCGCGCCGTCCGTGCCGTCCGTGCCGTCCGTGCCGTCCGCAGCGTCTGCCGCGTCCACGCCGTCCACGCCGTCCACGCCGTCCACGCCGTCCACAGCGTCTGCCGCGTCCACTGTGTCTGCGGGGCCTACGGCGTCCGCGGCGTCCGCGGCGTCCGCAGAGCCTGCGGGGGCTGCAGGAGCTGCAGAGCCTGCGGGTCCGGGCACGCTGACCAGCGCCCTGCGGGGCAGCACGGTGCCGTCGTCGCGGCGGGCCGGCTCCCAGGCGGCGGGCGCGGGGCGGTCCGGGCCGGCCAGCAGCACGGCGTGGCGCAGCTGTCCCACGGCGCGGACCAGGGCCGCCGCCCCGGTCACCGCCCCGGCATCGCCCACCAGCGCCGCCACCGTCCGGGGACTCTCCTCCAGAGCGACCCCCAGGGCCTTCAGGCCGGCGTCCGGGACCTGCGGGCCGGCGCCCGACGCCTCCCGCTGCGGGCCGGCGTCCGGGTGCTGCGGGCCCGTGCCCGGGGGCCGCAGGCCGGCCGCTGCCAGCGCGCGGCCGACCAGCCGGCCGTGCTGCGGGCCGGGGGCGGCGCGGCCCGGGTGGCCGACCGCGCTGGAGCGGATCACGGCGTGCACGCGGTCGCCGTCGGCACGGGCCGCGGCCAGCGGCTTGAGGAGCACGGCCGCCACCCCCTCACCGCCGCCGGGCCGCTGGCACGCCGGATGCAGGCGCAGCTCGACCGCGCCGACCAGCGCCGCGGCGCACTCGCCCGCGCGCAGCGCACCGAGCGCAAGGTGCAGCGCGGTCAGGAAGGAGGAGTCACCGCTGTCCACGCTCAGACTGGGCCCGCGCAGATCGAGCAGCCGCGACAGCCGCGCGGCCGGCCCGGGCCGGGAAGCCGGAGGGGCGGTGTGCCGGTGCCCGGTGCCCGGCAGCGCACCGCCGGCCGGGCCGAGAGCGGCGTACACACCCACGCTGCGCGCCGTGCCGTCGGGGGCGGTGAGCCGCTCCAGACGCGCTCCGGCGTATCCGGCGCTCTCCAGTGTCTGCCACGCGCTCTGCGCCAGCAGCCGCTCCCGCAGGTCCAGACCCGCCGCCTGCCGGGCATCGAGCCCGAACAGGTCCGGGTCGAACTCCTCCACACCGTCCAGGAAATGCCCCCGCCAGCCCGCACACGCCGACCGCCGCCCGCCCGGGAGCGCGGCCTCGGCGATCCGCCCCTGCAGCCCGTTGCGCCAGAACGTCTCCAGATCCCCCGCCTGCGGGAAACGGCCCTGGATCCCCACGACCGCACACGGCATGCCAGCCCCCGCCCCGGCACCGTCGCCGGCACCGGGAACAGTGCCGGGGCCGGGGCCGGGCAGCGGCTCACGCTCCGCCGTCACCGGCAGGGCCACCACCGGCGGGGCCACCACCGGCGAAGTGCCGGCCAGCAGGGCCACGGCGTGCTCACGCCGCAGGGTGCCGCCCTTGAACCGCGTCAGGATCTCCCGGGTGTCCATCCGTGCGCCCTTCGTCTCGGACGGTCCGTCAGGCGGAGCGGGCCGCCAGCAGGGCAGCCGCCTCGTCGATGCTGAGCACCTCGTCACGTACCGCGTCGAGCAGCGCGTTCAGGTCGACCCCCGCCGCCGGCAGACCCTGGGCGACGCCCGGCGCCGGGTGCGCCGGGGACGGCCCCGCCTGCCCTGCCGGGACGGCAGAAGCCGTGCCGGGGCGGCCGGACGCGGGCATGCGGTGCGCGCTGTGCGCCGCCCGCGCGCTGACGTACGCCGCCATGGCCCTGAGGTCGGGCTGGTCGTAGAGCAGGTCGGGCTGCTCGCTGAGGCCGTAGGTGCGGTTGATGCCGGCCAGGAACTCCGCGGCCAGGATCGAGTCCAGCCCCAGCGCCGCGAACGGCGCGCTCACATCGATGTCCCCCGGCCCGCAGTGCAGGATCCCGGCGAGCTGCCCCCGCAGCGTGCCCGTGACAGCCTCCGCATCCGCATCCGCGGCCACATCTGCCTCTGCGGCTGCATCTGGGGCTGTGGTCGTGTCTGTGGCGGGGCGGGGGGTGCCGAGTTCGGCCGCGACGTGCCGGGCCAGTGCCTGTGGCGTCGGGTGCTCATACAGTGCGGTGGCCGCGATCCGGGTGCCGTAGCGGGCGTTGAGCGCCGCGACGAACTCGACCGACAGCATCGAGTCCAGGCCCAGCAGCCGGAAGGGCTCCTGCGCGTCGAGGGCCTGCGGCTCGATGCGCATCATGCCCGCCAGCACCGCGGTGAGCTCGGCGAGCACGTCGGCCGCGGGCGTCGGCGAGACCGCGGGCGGCTGAGGGACGGATGTCATGGTGGGCGTCTCCAAGGGTCGTATCCCGGGTGGCCGTTGTGGCATTGTGGGCGCCGCCGGCACCCCGCCACATCCCCGGCCGTGGTGATCCCCGCCGGCGGTGACTGGCTCCCGGGAACCAGCCGCCGCCGTGGCCCTCCGCCCAAAGAATGAGCCGCCCCGCCGCCGGCGCCGTCACCGCATCCGTTACTTCGAGTCTCAGCGACTCTCGGTATTCCGGGTGTTTCCGCCCGGAAGGTTCGTGACGGTGTCACCAGAGCGCGAGTTGCTCGCGCCTGGTGTCCTGTCGACGATCTCTCGTTTCCGTCCCCTGGCGGGGAGTTGCGCCGGCTGCCCGCGTGCCCGTCCCCTTGCTGGTTCGGGCGGTGCGGGTCTTCTGCTTGGCTCCACGAGGCTTCGGCACCACCACCAGGGGGCCCGGGTCTCCGGTCACTCCGGTACCCGTTTTACCGTTGGCCGCCGCGAGGGCGGCCAGGTCGTGGCCCGCGTTCGCGTCCCGGTCCAGGACGAGTCCGCAGGCTTCGCACTCGAAGACGCGCACGCCGAGGGGCAGTTTGGCTTTCACCACACCGCAGCGGGAGCAGGTCTTCGAGGAGGGCATCCAGCGGTCGGCGACGATCAGACGTCCACCGTGGCGCTGGGTCTTGTAGGTGAGCTGGCGCCGCAGTTCCCCGAACGCCGCGTCGGAGATACCGCGGGACAGACGCCGGTTGCGGACCATGCCTTTCCCGTTGAGGTCCTCGACCACGACGGTGCCGTACTCGGCGGGGATACGCGCCGTGGCCTGGTGGAGATGGTTCTCCCGCAGGTTCGCCACCCGGTGGTGCACCCGGTTACGGACCGCTTTGGCTTTCTCCCGGCGACGGGACGGGACCTGTCCGGTGCGCCGGTTGGGGCCGCGTCGGCGGGAGACGGTCCGGGAGGCCTTCCGGAGCTGCGTGAGTGCCTGGTCGTAGTGCTTGGGGTTCGCGACCTCGCGGACCTCGCCGGCCGAGTCCGCCATGACGAGGAGAGTCTTGACGCCGAGGTCGATCCCGACTGCCGTGCCGGGGCGGCCGGCAGGGGCGATGGTGGGCGGTCCTCGGTCTGCAGGACCGCGAACCAGCGGCCCCGCTCGAACCGCACCGTCACCGACAGAATCCGCGTCCCGCCTTCGGCGATCGCGTCCACGAGGGGCTGGACGTCCTCATGGAGGCGGATCCGGCCGAGGCGGGGCAGGACGATATGCCGCCGGTCATCGAGGCGGATGGTGCCGGTGGTGAACTTGCACGCCGGACGAGCCTTCCGCCTCGGCTTGAAACGGGGTCTGCCCATCCGGGCGCCCTTGCGCTCGCCGCGCCGGGACTTGGCGTAGTTGTCGAACGCGGCGGCAGCGTTCGCGAGGCCGGTGTTGTAGGCCTCCTTCGAGTTCTGCGCCCACCGCTCCCGCAGGAACGGGTCGTTGTGTTTGACCTCGTTGAACGCCTTCCGCAACGACGGCAGCGACCACGACCGCCACGCAACGCGCTCTGCCTCGGGGACGCCGTAGGTCTCCTCCGCTGCGCGCTGCGACCAACTCGCCAGCACATGCCGCACCGCCCAGTTGTGGGCGACCCGAGCCGCCCCGCAATGCGAAGCCAGAGCCTGCAGGGCGGACGCGTTGGGGTCGAGGGCGAGCCTGTGGCCCACGATGTGGAAGCCGGGCCGCGCCTCGAGCCCCCGGCGCTTCTTCTTCCCGCTCCCGGCAGTCTCCGCCCCGCTCACCCGGTCGTCTCCGCCGCCGGGACGATGGCCTCGGCGACAGCGCGTGCGGCCCGGTTCTTCGCCGCTCGCTGCCCATACAGCCGGGCACACATCGAGGTGAGTACTTCGGTGATGTCCCGGACCAGGTCGCCGGTCGTCTCCTGCGGATCGAGCACCACCAGGCGCCGGCCGGAAGCCGACCGTGCCGATTCCAGCTGCTCGACACCGAAACGGGCCAGCCGGTCGCGATGCTCCACGACGATGACGGCAACGGCCGGGTCCGACAGGACACGGTGCAGCTTGCGCCGATTCCCGTTCAGTCCCGACCCGACCTCGGTCACAACCTCGGCAACGGCGAGCCCCAGCCCGCCTGCTCCCTGGACGACACGGGAGACCTGCCGGTCAAGATCCGCCTTCTGGTCGCCGGACGAAACACGGCAGTACGCCACCGTCCGCCCAACGACCTCGGGAGCGGACTCTTCGACCAGCCACATACCGGACGGCGTCTGCACGGCAGGGACCGGCATACACCCCTCCTTCGCCCAGGCCCACACGGTCTGGTGGTGCACGCCGTTGCGCGCCGCCCACTCGGAAAGCTTCACGCAATCAAGAAAAAAGCTGCCCTGCCGCACTGCCTTGCCGTGCCGGCCCGCGCGGGTCCGCGCCGTGTCAGCGGACCCGCGCGGGTGCGGGCGGGCCGGCGCCGTCGGCCGGGGCGGGCGCCGGTGCCGCCTCCGGCGCCGCGGTCTGGATCGAGTGCTGCAGCCGCCGCAGCCGCGGCGAGGGCTCCAGACCCAGGTCCGCATCGAGGGTGGCGCGCAGCTGGTGGTAGACGCTGAGCGACTCGCTGCGCCGCCCCGAGCGGTGCAGGGCCAGCATGAACTGCGCGTGCAGGTTCTCGTGGGTGCGGTAACGGCTGGTCAGCACGGTCAGTTCGGGCAGCAGTTCGCGGTGGCGGCCCAGCCGCAGATCGGCCTCGATGCGCTGGTCCAGCGCGCACAGCCGGCTCTCCTCCAGCCGCCGGGCCTCCATCGCCAGCTGCGCCCCGGCCTGGACGTCGGCGAACGCGGTCCCGGTCCACAGCGCCAGCGCCCGGCCCAGGGTGCGGGCCGCCTCGGCGAAGGCGCCCTGGTCCATGGCCCGGTAGCCCTCCCCCGCGAGCCGCTCGAAGGCGCGCACGTCACTGCCGCCGCCGCCGGAGGCGAGCAGATAGCCGCCCGGCAGGGTCATCAGGACGTCCTTGGCGGCGGCCCGGTCGTCCCCCAGCGCCTGCGCGATGAGCTCGCGCAGCTGCAGCACGTACGTCTGCAGCGTGGTGCGGGCGCTGCGCGGCGGGGCCGCGCCCCACAGCTCCTCGATGAGGGCCGCGACCGGCACCACCTGGTCGGCGTGGAGCGCCAGCAGAGCCAGGACCTGCCGCGGTTTCGGCGCGGTCGGGGTGATGGACACCCCGTTCTCCCGCACCGCCAGTGCGCCCAGTACGTCGATGTCCACGCCGTCTCCCCTGGTCGGTGTGCCGTGCCGCACCCACGATTACAAAACAGCACGTCCGGTCTGTCAATACTAGACCGTGCGTGCTGTTTCTATCGGGTGACGGACCGGCAGCAGGCCAGCGACAGACGGGTAACAGGCCGCCGGAGGGCCGGAATTCCCCGGTCCGCACCCTCCGGGAAGGGGCCGGGCCCCGGCCCTGCCCGCCGCGGCCGGCGGCCCGCAAAGCAGACCGCCCGGTCTGCTCCCGGGACAGGACAGGGGCAGCGAGGGGCAGGACGAGGCGGGGAAAGGGGCGGGGAAAGGGGCGGGGCGGGGGTTACTGCGGGGGGTTGCCGTGTTTGCGGGAGGGCAGGTCGGCGTGTTTGGCGTGCAGCATGGCCAGGGAGCGGATGAGGACCTCGCGGGTGGCGGCGGGGTCGATGACGTCGTCGACCAGGCCGCGTTCGGCGGCGTAGTAGGGGTGCATGAGTTCGGACTTGTACTCCTTGACCATGCGGGCGCGCATGGCCTCGGGGTCGGCGGCCTCGGCGATCTGCCGGCGGAAGATGACGCCTGCCGCACCTTCCGCGCCCATCACGGCGATCTCGTTGGTGGGCCAGGCGTAGGTGAGGTCGGCCCCGATGGACTGGGAGTCCATGACGATGTAGGCGCCGCCGTAGGCCTTGCGCAGGATGAGCGAGATCCGCGGCACGGTCGCGTTGCAGTACGCGTACAGCAGCTTCGCGCCGCGCCGGATGATCCCGCCGTGCTCCTGGTCGACCCCGGGCAGGAATCCGGGAACGTCCAGCAGGGTGACGATCGGGATGTTGAAGGCATCGCACATCTGGACAAAGCGCGCAGCTTTTTCGGAGGCCTCGATGTCCAGCACGCCGGCCAGGGCCTGCGGCTGGTTGGCGACGATGCCCACCACCTGGCCGTCCAGACGGGCCAGCGCGCAGATGATGTTGCGGGCCCAGCGCTCGTGGACCTCCAGGCAGTCGCCGTCGTCGACGATCTCCTCGATGACCTTCGCCATGTCGTAGGGGCGGTTGCCGTCCGCGGGGACCAGGTCCAGGAGGGTCTCGCCGCGCCGCCCGGCCGGGTCGTGGGGGGTGGTGTGCGGGGGGTTCTCGCGGTTGTTCTGCGGGAGCATCGACAGGAGGTAGCGGACCTCGGCGAGGCAGGTCTCCTCGTCGTCGTACGCGAAGTGACAGACACCGGAGGTCTCCGCGTGGACGTCGGCGCCGCCGAGCCCGTTCTGGGTGATCTCCTCACCGGTGACCGCCTTGACGACATCGGGGCCGGTGATGAACATCTGCGAGGTCTCACGGACCATGAACACGAAGTCCGTCAGGGCGGGTGAGTACGCCGCACCGCCCGCGCACGGGCCGAGCATCACCGAGATCTGCGGGATGACGCCGGACGCCTTGGTGTTGCGCTGGAAGATGCCGCCGTACCCGGCGAGCGCGCTCACACCCTCCTGGATGCGGGCGCCCGCGCCGTCGTTGAGGGAGACCAGCGGCGCACCGGCCGCGATGGCCATGTCCATGATCTTGTGGATCTTCGTGGCGTGGGCCTCGCCCAGCGCGCCGCCGAAGATACGGAAGTCGTGCGCGTAGACGAAGACCGTACGGCCCTCCACCGTGCCCCAGCCGGTGACGACACCGTCGGTGTACGGCTTCCTGGCCTCCAGGCCGAACCCGGTCGCCCGGTGCCGGCGCAGCTGCTCGACCTCCTGGAAGGACCCGGGGTCGAGAAGCAGCTCGATGCGCTCCCGGGCGGTCAGCTTGCCCTTGGCGTGCTGCGCCTCGGTCGCCTTCTCGCTGGGTCCTCGCAGCGCCGCCGCACGGATCGCGTGCAGTTCGGCCACGCGCCCGCGTGCGTCCGTGGGTTCGCCTGAGGGTGCGGCCTCATCCAAAACGGTCATGTAGCGACCATACGAAGTCGAACAAGAAAAGCGGGCCGTCGACTCCGTACAGTCTCCGGCCCGTTTTCCTGGTACCCCTGAACAGAACCGCGACGGCATGCAGGCGATCTGACTGCTCAGAGGGCATCTGGCTTGTAGAGGTCACACAAAGCCGCGGGCTGAGAGCCCGCTCACATTCGTGACCGCCCCATGCCATCCCTAGAGTGACACGGAGCCTTGGACGAGACCCGTTCGGCGTACACCGGCCCATCGGCCCGATCTCCGTCCAGGTGTATCAGCCCGCGGTCCGAAACGTGGAACGGGCGACACCGGCGGCCTTGGAGGCGAGGATACGCAGGCCGTCATGACCTCTTCGGCTTCCACAAGACGCCGCGCAGCCATCACCCACGCGCGACCACGGCCGTCACCGCGCAAGAGCGGGGAGTGACCATCAGGAAGCGTGTCGGCGAACCGCGACGTAACGTCGTAAACACATGGCGGATGATGTTGAAACTTGAACGGAATAGGTCTACTGTCTTCCTTGTTGGCCTCGTTGAATCTTCAACAAACTCTCTGCCGCGGCTCTCGGCTCCCGACGAAACCGCGACCCGTCCCCCTAGGAGCACGTCATGGGCATCTTCGGCCGCAAGACCACCGACACCCCCGCCGCCGCGACCACGGCCCCCGCCGCTGTCAGCCCCGAGCTCGCGGCGCTCACCGGCGACTACACGATCGACCCGTCCCACTCGGAGATCGGTTTCGTCGCCCGTCACGCGATGGTGACGAACGTCAAGGGCTACTTCAAGGACTTCGACGGCACCCTGCACCTGGACGGCACGGACCCGTCCAAGTCCACCGCCACGATCGACGTCAAGATGGAGAGCATCGAGACGGGCTCCACGGACCGTGACGGCCACCTGAAGAGCTCCGACTTCTTCAAGATCGACGAGTTCCCGACGATGACCTTCCGCTCCACCAAGGCGGAGGCCCTGGGCGGCGACGACTACCGGATCACCGGCGACCTGTCGATCCTCGGCGTCACCAAGCCGCTCTCCATCGACCTGGAGTTCAACGGCTCCGCGAAGGACCCCTTCGGCAACGAGCGCGTCGGCTTCGAGGGCAAGGCGGAGATCCTGCGCTCCGAGTGGGGCCTCACCTGGAACGCGGCCCTGGAGACCGGTGGCGTCCTCGTCTCCGACAAGATCAAGCTCACCTTCGACATCTCGGCGATCAAGAACGCCTGATCCGTCGGCTCACGCCGGTGCCCTGAGCGCGCCCGCCCTCTGACTCCCCCAGCGGGAGGGCGGGCGCTCGGCATGCCCGCGTACGTCGCTCCGCCGCCGAGTCAATCGGGTGGGTTCGGGTGGGCCAGGCCGAGGTCGTAGGCGAGGATGACCGCCTGGACGCGGTCTCGGGCCCCCACTTTCGCCAGGACCCGGCCGACATGGGTCTTCACGGTGGATTCCGCGACGACCAGACGCTCGGCGATCTCGCTGTTGCTCCAGCCCTGGCCGATGGCGACGAAGATCTCGTACTCCCGCTCGGTGAGAGCGCGCACCCGGGGGTCGTCCGCCGTCCTTGGACCCGGCCCACCCGGCTGACCCGCCTGGCCCGGCGAATCCCGGGGCAGGTGCTTGGCGTAGGCATCGAGGAGGCGGCGGGTCAGTGCGGGGGCGATCACCGCGTCGCCCGCCGCGACCGCGCGGATGCCTGCCAGCAGTTCCTCGGGGTGGGCGTCCTTGAGGAGGAATCCGCTGGCTCCCGCGCGCAGCGCCGCGTGGGCGTATTCGTCCAGGTCGAACGTGGTCAGGATGAGGACACGGGAGCGGTCACCGGAGGCGACCACCCGGCGGGTGGCCTCGATGCCGTCCATGCCGGGCATCCGTACGTCCATGAGGATCACGTCCGGGCGCAGTTCGGCGGCCCTGCGCACGGCGTCGGCGCCGTGGGCCGCCTCGCCTACGACCTCGGTGTCGGGGGTGCTCTCCAGGAGCATCCGGAAGCCGAGACGTTGCAGTGGCTGGTCGTCCACGATGAGCACGGTGGTCACACCGCACCGCCCGTGGCGGCCGGCGGGGTGGCATCGGTCTCGGTCTCGGCCAGCGGAGTGAGGTCGAGGGTGGCCCGCACCGTCCATCCTCCGCCGAGGGCGGGTCCTGCGGTGACGGTCCCGCTGTAGAGGGCTGCGCGTTCTCTCATGCCGGCGAGTCCGTGTCCTTCCTCCTGAGGCGGCCCCGGACGGACGGTACCGTCGCCCCGGCCGGTGTCGTGGACGTCGATGTGCAGTCGCGTGTCCTTGACTCCGACCGCGAGTTCGACGCGGGTGTCGTGGCCCGCGTGCTTGAGGGCGTTGGTGAGTGCTTCCTGCACTATGCGGTACACCGTCAGCTGGACCCCGCGGTCCAGGGTGTCCAGCTCGCCGCCCGTGCGGTACACGACCTGGGGGCCGGCGGCGCGGATCCGGACGCACAGGGCGTCGATGTCCGCGATGCCCGGCTGGGGGCTGAGCTGGGGCGCGGCAGGGGTCTGGGTCTGCTCGCGCAGCACGCCGAGCATGCGGCGCAGTTCGCCCAGCGCCTGACGCCCGGTGTCACCGATGAGCAGCAGGGCCTGCTTGCCGCGTTCCGGTGCGATGTCGGTCGCGTACGCGCCACCGTCGGCGAGCGTGATGATGACGGAGAGGTTGTGCCCGACGATGTCGTGCATCTCGCGGGCCACCCGGGTGCGTTCGGCGGCGGCGGCGAGCTTGCTGCGCTGGTCGCGTTCGATCTCCAGGCGGGTCGCGCGGTCGCGCAGGACGGCAAGCTGGGCGCGCCGGATGCGTACGGCCAGACCGAGCGCGACCGCCGCGGTGATCGTGCTGAACAGGAAGAACAGCGCGTCCAGGACGGACACCGCGGACGGCAGCCGCAGGGCGACAAGGCCGAGGGCGCCCGCGGTGACCGCGCAGGCCACGGGCAGCCGCCGGAGCTGTCCGTGCAGCACCAGGCTGTAGAGGGCGATCAGCAGGGCGACGTCGGCGCGCAGCCAGACTCCCAGCGCCACCTGGAGGAAGAGCACCGCGGCGATCACGGCGAAGGCGAGTGACGGCCTTCGGCGCCGCCACAGCAGCGGCAGGACCAGTCCGGCCTGCAGCGCGACGGTCACCGGCCAGGGCAGGTGGGTGACCTGGGTGTCCAAAGCGCGTCGTCGGCCGTCGCCGTCGTGCACCAGGTCCGGCACGCAGAACATCAGCGCCACGACCACGATCACGCTCGCGTCCAGGACCCATGGATGGTTCCGGTCGCCCTGCTTGAGCCGTCGGCCGAGCTGGGACAGCCCACGGGCCAGGGGGTGGTTCCACGGGAGCTCCGCCTCCGCGAGGGGCAGGTCGGAGGGTGCCACTGGGTGGGCGGTGTCGTCGATGCTCATGGGGGTCACTGGTCCGCGTTCATGGGTGTCACCTGTCCATTGTGTGTCCGGCCGCCTTCCCGTCCGCGTGTCTCTCCGGGTGTCTCTCCAGCAGGCGTGGCGTCAGGCGTCGGTGCGCAGGAGGCGGTAGGCGGCGCCGGCCAGGGCGAGCACGGTCCAGCCGAGGAAGACCAGGAGCCCGGCCGTGGGCGCGAGGGTCGTCGAGTCGTGGGTGAGCGCGAACATCGACTGACCCGCGTTGCTGGGCAGGTACGGGCTGATGTTGTCCTGCCACGAGGTGGGCAGCAGCGAGATCAGGCCGGGAATCAGCATCAGCGAGGCGACCAGGACCGATATACCGCCGGCGACCGAGCGCAGCAGAGCACCCAGGGCGGTGCCGATCACGCCGACCAGGCCGAGGTAGAGGCCCGCGCCCAGCAGGCTGCGCACGACACCGGAGTGGGAGATCGTGAGGGCCGCCGGTGTGCCGGAGACTATCCCGCTGGTGATCATGAACGCGACGAAGACGCCGATGGTGGAGACGACGAGGGCGACCAGGCCGAACACCGACGCCTTGGACCACAGCACCGGCAGGCGACGCGGGACGGCGGCCAGGGTGGAGCGGATCATGCCGGTGGAGTACTCGCCGGCTGTGACCAGCACGCCCAGGACGCCGAGCGCCAGCTGGGCGAAGTTCGTGCCGAACACGGAGAGGCTGAGCGCGGTGGCCGTGGCGTCGTCCGGGCGCAGCCGCTCACCGGAGTTGATCTGGGACTTGTAGTGCGCGGCGGCGATCACGCCGAACGCGACCAGGAACAGCAGGCCCAGACCGAGGGTGATCCACGTGGAGCGCAGCGACCACAGCTTGGCCCACTCCGAACGCAGTACGCGTCGGCCGGTGACCTTGTACTCCGGACGTGCCGTCCGCGCCGGTGCGGGCGCGGAGCTGTCGGTGACGGTGATGGTGCTCATGCCGCCCTCCCGGGGGCCTCGACGGTGGCGGTGGCGTGGTACTCGACGGCGTCACGGGTCAGATCCATGAACGCCTGTTCCAGCGAGACGGTCCGGGAGCTGAGCTCGAAGAGGGGGATGCCGTGTTCGGCGGCCTTGAGACCGATGGCCCGCGCGGACAGGCCCGTCACGTGCAGCTCCTCGGAGCCGACCTCGCCGGTGATCTCGACGCCGGGGCCGGCCAGGACCTCGCGCAGGCGGGACGACTGGTCGGAGGCCACGGTCACGGTGTCACCGCCCGCCTGCTGGACCAGCTCCTGCACGGTGGTGTCGGCGAGCAGGCGACCGCGGCCGACGACGATCAGGTGGTCGGCAACCAGCGCCATCTCGCTCATCAGGTGCGAGGAGACGAAGACCGTACGGCCGTCCGCCGCGAGTCCGGTCAGCAGGTTGCGGATCCACAGCACGCCCTCGGGGTCCAGTCCGTTGACCGGCTCGTCGAGCATGATGGTGGCCGGGTCGCCGAGGAGCGCAGCGGCGATGCCCAGCCGCTGGCCCATGCCGAGGGAGAAGGCGCCCGCGCGCTTCTTGGCCACGGACTGCAGACCGGTCAGCTCGATGACCTCCTCCACCCGGCGGCGCGGAATGCCGTGGGTGTAGGCCTGCGCCATCAGGTGGTCGAACGCGGAGCGGCCCGGGTGGATCGACTTGGCCTCCAGCAGCGCGCCGACCTCCTGGAGCGGCGCGGTGTGCTCGGCGTAGTGCTTGCCGTTGACCGTCACGCTGCCGCCGGACGGCGCGTCGAGTCCGACGATCATGCGCATGGTGGTGGACTTGCCCGCGCCGTTCGGGCCCAGGAAGCCGGTGACCGTGCCGGGCTTGACGACGAAGTCGAGCCGGTCGACCGCCGTCTTCTCCCCGTACCGCTTCGTCAGCTGATGTGCCTCGATCATCGCTCTTCCTCACGCTCGGGGGGCCTGGCCCCGCCAGACTGCTCACTCGCCACGCTAGGGGCCCGCGGACCGGGATCCGTGGTACCCGGGAGCTCAATGAGGTGCGGCCCGTAGTACCGAGGTACCACGGGGCCACGCGTGGGGGATGACGTCACCTCCCGCATACGCCCTGGTGGTTACGGAGGTCGCGGGCCCTCCCCTGCAGTCGCCCGCATGACCGAACTCGCCTGCCTTGCCGCCGTCCGGGAGTCGTACGACAGGGTGGCCGCCGACTACGCCGAACAGGTCAAGACCCCGGCACAGCTGGATCCGCTGTCGCGCGCGATGCTCGTCGCGTTCGCCGAGATGGTGCGGACGGCCGACGCCGGCGCCCTCGCGGACCTGGGATGCGGGCCCGGCCTGGTGACGGCCTACCTCGCCGAGCCGGGGGTGCCCACGTTCGGCCTCGGCCTCGCCAGCGATGGTCGAGCTGGCCCGTCGGGCCAACCCGGGTGTGCGTTTCACCGTCGGGTCGATGACCGAGCTGCCTCTCGAGGACGACGGACTCGGCGGCATCCTCGCCTACTACTCCGTCCACCACACGCCGCCGGAGTTGTTGCCGGTCGTGTTCGCCGAGTTCCGTCGTACGCTCGCGCCCGGCGGCCATCTGATGATCGCCGGCTATGTGGGAGCCGGAGAACGTCTGCGTCCCACGCAGGCGTACGGCGGCCATCCGGTGTCCTACGAGTCCTACCTGCTGCCACCGGAACGGGTGGCCGAGCTGTTGGAGCAGGCCGGGTTCGTCGTCTCCGCGCGGCTGGTGCAGGAGCCCGGCGAAGGAGCCAAGAGGACGGTCGCCACGTTCCTCGCCCGAAAGCCGGAACGGTCATGAGGTCGGATTCCGACAACGTCACGGCACAACGCGCCCAGCCCCTCAGCCAGTGGCCCTTCAGCAGCCGTTGGCCCTTCCGCCGTTAGGCCTTCAGCCGTTCGCGCAGTTCCTCGACATCGGTGACGAACCAGGTCTGTCGCCCCCGGTTGCACTCACGGACGAAGTCCCGCAGCGCCGAACTCGCCTCCGTGTGACGGGAGATGTCTCCGAGGACGACGAGTGCCACTCGGTAGTTGGCGAACTTCTGGACGATGTCACCGGCCACGCGGGTACGCAGCTGAAAGAACGCCTCGTCGAGCCGCTCGGCGGGAATGACCACCCACCGGGCACCCTGGTAGGCGGCGTTGCCGATGAGATCCAGGGCGTCGCCCTCGCCTCCGATGATCTCGCCCTCGGCGGCACACATCATCACGGGCACGTCATGGATCGTCTGCAGGGTGCTCATGAAGATCGAGGCTAGTAGACTGTCGCAGCTAATTCCTGGGATAGAGGTGGCGCAGTTTGATGCGTGCGTCGTGGGTGGTGAACTGCCAGTCCACCTGACGTTGGT
>NZ_JBEYFS010000191.1:0-23415 GCF_040634475.1 Streptomyces sp. NPDC007095 | reverse complement strand
CAATGATCGAGCATGACGGCGAGGCCCGGGACCTGTGTGCCCACGGCCGCTCCCGCACCCTGTGGCTCCTGGACGCGGCAGCGGCCTCCCGGCTGCCACGCTCGCTGTACCCGCCGGCTTCGGCCTGAGCCGTATCCGGGGCTTGGCCCCAGACCCCGTTCGCGCAGTTCCCCGCACCCCTGAAGAGGGGCGCGGGGAACTGCGCGAGTCTTTTGGCGGGGGCGAGAAGCCCGTCACTTCACCGACCCGGCCATCACCCCCTGCACAAAGTGCCGCTGGAACGCGAAGAACACCACCACCGGAACGATCAGCGACAGGAACGCCCCCGGTGCCAGCACATCGATATTGCTGCCGAACTGCCGTATCTGGGACTGGAGTTCGACCGTCAACGGCTGCGAGGAACTGTCGGCGAACAGCAGGGCGACCAGCATGTCGTTCCACACCCACAGGAACTGGAAGATGGCCAGGCTCGCGATGGCCGGACGTCCGACCGGCAGTACCAGCCGGGTGAAGATGCGCCACTCGCTGCCTCCGTCCATCCGGGCGGCCTCCAGCATCTCCTTCGGCATCTCCGCGAAGTAGTTGCGCAGCAGGAAGATGGCGAACGGCAGCCCGTAGGAGACGTGGAAGAGCACGACACCGGGAATCGTGCCGAACAGCCCCAGCGCACCGAAGAGTTTGGCGACCGGCAGCAGCCCGATCTGAACCGGCACCACCAACAACGCCACCACGACAAGGAAGATCGTGTCCCGGAAGGGGAACTCCAGCCAGGCGAAGGCGTATCCGGCGAGCGCCGCGATCACCACGACGAGGACGGTGGCCGGCACGGAGATCAGCACGGTGTTCCAGAACGCCCGCGTCATCCCCGCATTGCCCAGAAGGGCGGAGTAGTTGTCGAAGGAGAGCTGACCGGGGCTGGTCAGCGCCGTCCACCAGCCTCCCTTGGCGGTGTCCTGCGCCGAGCGCATCGAGGAGAGGAAGAGCCCTGCGAGCGGGGTGACCCAGACCAGGCCGACGATCACCAGGAACGCCTGCACCAGGCCGTTGCCGAGCCCCCGCCTGAGCGCGTTCATCGTTGACTCCTTCGGAAGCGGCGGACGTTGAAGACCATGGCGGGGACGACCAGGAGCAGGAGGAGCACACCGAGTGCGCTGCCCAGGCCCTGGTTGTTGCCGCCGCCGAAGGACACCAGCCACATCTGGGTGGCGAGCACGGTGGCGTCCTCCTGCACCGGTCCGGGCGCGATGATGTAGACGAGGTCGAAGACCTTCATCACGTTGATCACGAGCGTGACGAAGACCACGGTGAGCACGGGTGCCAGCAGCGGCACGGTGATCCGGCGGAAGATCTGCCACTCGTTGGCGCCGTCCATCCGGGCCGCCTCCAGCGCGTCGCGCGGCAGGGCTGCGAGTCCGGCGCCGATCAGCACCATGGCGAAGCCGGTCCAGATCCACAGGTACGCGCCGATGATGGCGGGGGTGACCAGCGCAGGACCGAGCCAGGACACACCCTCGTACGGCGGGCTGAAGTTCGACGCGGGCAGCCGCACGGTGTACGAACCGGAGTCCAGCCCGAAGAAGCGGAAGGAGCCGTCGGCCGCGGTGGTCGTGCTCGCGACCGTCTTCCCGTCGCGCGCCGCCTCGACCTTCATCTCGGGCAGTCCGCTCTCCCCCCGGTCGACCTGGCCCTGTTTCCCTCCCCCGCCGGGTGTGAAGTCCAGGTAGACGACACCGCGCAGCTCGTCGCGGGCCGCCTTCTGCCCTGCGGCCGCGTAGGCGGGCTTAGCGTCCTTCGGCAGGTCCTTGGGGAGGACGCCGACGAGCCCGAGGCCGACGGTGTGGCCGGGCGAGGCGGAGGCGGTCGTACGGTACGAACCGTCGGCGCCCTTGGTGAGGCCCTGGCCGTCGCGGGCGCGGGCGGTCGGATAGGACGAGGTTCCCTCGAACGCGTCGTGGACGCCGACCACGGCGGCGTTCAGGACACCCTTGTCGGGGTCCTCGTCGTACGCCAGCCGGAAGATGATGCCGGCGGCCAGGAAGGAGACCGCCATGGGCATGAAAAGCAGCAGCTTGAACGCGGTGGCCCAGCGGATCTTCTCGACCAGGACGGCGAGCACCAGGCCGAGCCCGGTGAGCAGCGTCGGCGCGACGACGACCCAGATGGCGCTGTTGCGTACGGCCTTGAGCGTGGCCGGGTCGCGGAACATCTCGGTGTAGTTGTCGCCGCCCACGAACCGGCTGCCGGAGGCGTCGAAGAAGCTGCGCCCCACGGAGAAGACCACGGGGTAGACGACGAGCGCGCCGAGCAGGAGCAGGGCGGGCAGGACGAAGACGAGGGCGACGATCCGGCCGCGGCGCCTGGCGCGCCGTCTGTGGTCGGCCGTGCCGACGGCCGGAGGGCTCGCCTCTTTCACGAGGGTGGCGGTCATGGTGATCAGCCCTGGTACGCCTTGGCCGCGGCCTTCTCCAGTTCGGCCGCGGTCGCCTTCGGGTCCGAGGGGTCACGGAGGAAGTCCTGGAGGATCTTCCACTCACCGGCGCCCTTGGTGCCGCCGAACGCGGCGGGGGCCTGGTCGGACATGTCGAAGCGGACCGAATCCCCGGCGGCGACCAGGGACTTGGCGGTCTCACGGGTGATGTCGTCGCTGTAGGAGGCGAGGTCGAGCTTCTTGTTCGGGGAGAGGAAGCCGCCCGCCCCGGCCCAGACGGCGGCGGCTTCAGGGGTCGCCAGGTACTCCAGGAACGTCATGGCGGCCTTCTGGTTCTTGCCGTCCTTGAGGACCACGGCCGCGTCGCCGCCGCTGACCACCGGCGCCTTGCCGCCGTCGACCGCGGGGAAGGGGAAGAAGTTCGCGTCCTGGCCGATCTTCTTGCCGAACTGGTCCTTGGCGACCCCGGCGACGAAGTCGCCCTCGTAGACCATGCCCGCCTCGGGCTTGGGTCCGAAGACCTTCTCGACGGAGCCGGGGAAGTCCGTGTTCAGGGCCCCCTTCTGGCCGCCGGCTATCAGTTGCTTGTCCTTGAAGAGCTTGCCGAGGGTGGTGAGCGCCTTGACCACGGTCGGGTCGGTCCACTTCAGCCGGTGGGCTGCCAGGGCGTCGTACTTCTCGGGGCCCGCCTGGGAGAGGTAGACGTTCTCGAACCAGTCGGTGAGCGTCCAGCCGTCCTGTCCGGCGACGGAGAAGGCGGCGAGGCCCGAGTCGGAGACGGTGTGTCCGGCCTTCAGCATGGCGTCGTACGTGGTCGGCGGCTTGACACCGGCCTGGTCGAGCGCGTCGGGGCTGTACCAGACGGTCGACTTGTGGGCGGCCTTGAAGTAGAGGCCGTAGAAGGTGTCGCCGACGCTGCCGTACTTCTTCCAGACGCTCGCGTAGTTGGCGTCGACGGACTGTTCGGTGGTCTTGGAGAGCGGCTTGAGCCATCCCTCCTTCGCGAACTGCTGGAGGACGCCGACCTGCGGGACCATCACCACGTCGGGGGCGTTGCCGCCCTCGATCTTGCTGCCGACGACCGTGGAGACGTTGTCGCCGGTGGAGACGAACTGGGTCTTGGCGCCCGTCTTCGCGGTGAAGGCGTCCAGGACCTTCTGGAAGTTCTTCTGCTCGCTGCCGGACCAGACACCGGCCACGGTGATCGTCTGGCCGCTGAGCGACTTACCGCCGCCTCCGGCGGCTACGGGCCCGCCTCCGCAGGCGGTGGCGCCGAGGGCCAGGGCGAGGGCGGTGCAGCTCGCGAGCAGGGTCGTACGTCGTCGCATCATCGTTGATGTCCCTTTCAGGGCAGGGGAATTGACGGAAACCAGAGGAACGGAAAGCAGAGGAGGGGACGGTCAGGGATTCGTGCAGTCGCTGATCCACCAGGCGGCCGTCGAGCCGGGCAGCACGCCGGCCGGACAGGGGCCGCTGGACAGCAAGGGGGTGCCGGAGACCGGTGCGGGCGTCGGGGCCGCGTCGAAGTTGACCGCGCACACCAGGCCGTCGTCGCGGACGAAGGCGAGGACGCCGGGGGGCGCCTGAAGCCAGCGCAGCGCGCCCTCACCCAACTGCGGGAGTCCGGCGCGCAGCTGGAGCCCGTCGCGGTAGAGGTGCCAGAAGGAGCGGGTGTCGGCGAGCGCGCGGTCGGTGGCGTACTCGGCGAAGTAGGCGGGTTGCGGCAGCCACGGCTTGGCGCTCTCCGCGCCCGAGGTGAAGCCGAACGGCGAGGTGTGCCCGGACCAGGGCAGCGGCACCCGGCAGCCGTCGCGGATACGGGCGCGGCTTCCCGTGCGGCGGAAGATGGGGTCCGTCAGCACGTCGTCGGGCAGGTCGACGACCTCGGGCAGCCCGAGTTCCTCGCCCTGGTAGATGTACGCGGCTCCGGGCAGCGCCAGCATCAGCAGTGCGGCGGCGCGGGCACGGGCCGTACCGAGGCCGCTGCCCTCGGTGCCGAGCTCGCCATAGCGGGTGACGGTGCGGACCTGGTCGTGGTTGTTGAGGACCCAGGTGACCGTCGATCCGGTGCCGGCTATGTCCTGCATCGCCTCGGAAATGACCTTGCGGAAGGCGTCGGCGTTCCAGGGCGCGCTGAGCAGGTCGAAGAAGAAGGCCTGGTGGAGCTCGTCCGGGCGTACGTACTGGGCGTGTTCGCGGGCCGTCGGTACCGAGACCTCGCCGACCAGCAGCCGGTCGCGGCCGTCGCGCCCGGTGTACTCCTCGCAGACGGACCGCCAGTGGCGCCACACGTCGTGCACCTCGGGCCGGTTCCAGGCGAGCGGGTTGACCGAGTCGCGGGTGCGGGCATCGGCCTCAGGGTCGGGCGAGTCCGGCAGGTCGGGGTGCTTGAAGAGGCCGGCGGCGACGTCGATGCGGAAGCCGTCGACGCCTCGGTCGAGCCAGAACCGCAGCACGTGGTCGAAGTGCGCGCCGACCTCGGGGTTGCGCCAGTTCAGGTCGGGCTGCTCGGACGTGAACATGTGCAGGTACCACTGGCCGGGGTTGCCGTCCGCCTCGGTGACTCGGGACCAGGCGGGTCCGCCGAACATGGCGTGCCAGTTGTTGGGCGGCTCGGCGCCCTCCGGGCCGCGTCCGTCGGCGAAGTGGAAGCGGGCGCGGGCCGGGCTGCCCGGCTCCGCCGCGAGCGCGGCCCGGAACCACGGGTGCTCACTGGAGCAGTGGTTGGGGACGATGTCCAGGAGCACCTTGACGCCGAGGCGGCGGGCGTCGGTCATCAGCAGGTCGAACTCGGCGAGGTCGCCGAAGAGCGGGTCCACGTCGCAGTAGTCGGCGACGTCGTAGCCGTGGTCGTGCTGCGGCGAGGGGTAGAAGGGGCTCAGCCAGATGCCGTCGACACCGAGCTTCTTGAGATACGGCATGCCCGCGCGAACCCCGGCGAGATCGCCGATGCCGTCACCGGTGCTGTCCAGGAAGCTGCGGACGTACACCTGGTAGATCACTGCGTCGCGCCACCAGCGGTGCGTGTTGAGGGTCACCCGTTGGACCTGTCTGTGCGTGCCTGTTGTTATGCATGCATGTTAAGTAGGCGTGTCGCACGGGTGTCAACGAGTAGGCAGCAACAACCGGGAAGTTGGGCAGCTATATGCAGACTTTTCGGGCACAGAACCCGGAGATGGGATGCTCCCGTTACCTAACAAGTAACTATCGGGGTGCCGACAGGGCACCGCCGGGGCGCTACCGGCGTGAGATGGCCGCCAGCTCGCGCGCCAGCCGCCGTACCGCCGCGGAAGGCGTCTCGTGCCCCGTCATCGCGTCGTGGACCACGGCCTGCACGACCAGGCTGACCTGGTCGTAACGCGGGCTCTTGGGGCGTGGGGCGGCCGCGAGGACGCTGGCGCGCAGCGTGGGCAGATAGGGGAACTCCCGGATCAGCTCCGGGTCCTGGTACAGCGCCGCCCGTACGGGCGGCAGCGCACCCTTGGTGAGGACCTGGCGCTGCGCCCGCTCGGTCGTGAGGTACGCGATCAGGCGCGCGGCCGAATCGGGGTGCCGCGCATGCGTGTTGACGGCCAGGTTGGAGCCGCCCAGCACGCTCGTGCCCGGTCCCTCGGGTCCGGGCAGGGGGACCGCGCCGACCTTCCCGGCGACCGCCGATCCCTTGCCGGAAGCACCGACGTAGGCGTAGGGCCAGTTGCGCAGAAAGAGGAGGTGGCCGTCCTGGAAGGCCTGTTTCGACTCCTCTTCCTTGTACGTCAGCGCCTTCTTCGGAATCCAGCCGTCACGCACGCCGTCGGCGAGGAACCCGATGCCCTCGCGGGCCGCCTCGGAGTTCACGGTGACGCGCTCGCCCTCGTCGCCGAGGATCGTGCCGCCCGCCGAGTAGACCGCCTCCGCCGCGTTCACGGTGAGACCCTCGTAGGGCAGGAACTGGCCGGCGTAACCGTCGAGTCCGTACTTCGGGGCGATGGTCCTCGCCTGCCGCTCCAGCTCGGCCCAGGTCCGCGGCGGCGCGACGCCCTCCCTGGCGAGGACGTCCTTGCGGTACAGGAGGAGTCCCGCGTTGGTGACGTACGGGACCGCGTACAGCCTTCCGTCGTACGTCGCCGTGTCCACGACCGGCGGCAGGAAACTACGGAGCGGGAAGCGGCCGCGGTCCAGCGGAGAGATCCAGCCCGCGGCGGCGAACTCCGAGGTCCAGGCGACGTCGATGTTGAGGACGTCGAAGCGGCTTCTGCCACCGCCGCGCAGGTCGGTCGTCATCTGCGCGTGCGTCTCGTCGGCGGAGTCCGGGAGCTCGACGAGGGTCACCTTCTCGCCGGGGTGGGTACGGTTCCACCCTTCGAGCAGTGGCCCCAGATAGCCGGTGAGGTCGCCCGCGGTCGCCAGGGTGAGCGGGCCGCGACCGGCGCCGTGCGCCCCGTCGGCGGGGGTGCCGGAGGTGACGTATCCGGTCAGGACCACCGCTGCGACCAGGAGGCCCCTACCGGCGGCACGTATCCACCGCATAGGTTCCTCCCTGTACACCGGCGTCGGGCACCTTCGCCCGGCGTCAGTGGCCATGTATACCTGTTAGGTATGGGCGATACTAGGGCCTGCGACACATTGGCCTCCGGCCGCATCGACCGGGCGACGGCCTGACATCGGTGCGCGGCACATGACAAGGATGCGGGGAGGAGAGCACGGGTGCGGCTGCCCCTCCTGGCCCTGCTGGCGCGAGGCCCGGCCCACGGGTACGAACTCAAGCAGGACCTTGAGCAACTGCTGGGCTCCGCGTACCCTCAGCCCAACGTCGGCCAGATCTACGTCACGCTCGGCCGCCTCGAGAAGACGGGACTGATCGAGGGCGAGGAAGTCGAACAGTCGAGCCGGCCCAACAAGAAGATCTACCACCTCACCGACACCGGGCGCGAAGCGCTGCAGGCCTGGTACCAGGAGACGGCGGACGAGCCTCGGGTACGGGACGAGTTCTTCATGAAACTCGCGCTCGCCCCGACGACCGGCCTGGCCGACCAGATCGCCCTGATCAACAGGCAGCGGCGGCAGTATCTGAACACCATGCGCAACCTGTCGAAGCTCGCCGCGGCCGAGGACCGGGACAACCGCATCTCCCAGCTGCTGATCGAGGGCGCCATGCTGCACCTGCAGGCCGATCTTGACTGGCTGGAGCGCTGCCAGGAGGAACTGGAGGATCTGGAATGAGCCACACCGGTCCTTTGCTGCGCGCCGAGGGCCTGGTCAAGACCCACTACGGCGAGGGCGCTCCGGCGTATGCCGTACGCGGAGTGGATCTTGCCGTGCGCCAGGGCGAGTTCGTGGCCGTCACCGGCCCGTCCGGCGCCGGCAAGTCGACGCTGCTGCATCTCCTCGGCGGCCTCCAGCGGCCCGACTCCGGCAGCGTCTGGCTGGACGCAGAATGCACGGACGCCTACAGCGAGGCGCGCTGGGCGGTGGAACGGCGACGGCGCATCGGCATCGTCTTCCAGTTCTTCAACCTGGTCTCCAATCTGTCGGTCGCCGACAACGTGGAGCTGCCCGCCCTGCTCGCCGGGGTCTCCCCCAAGCGGGCGCGCGCCGAGCGCGAGCGGCTGCTGTCCGAGCTGGGCCTGGAGGGCAAGGGACGCAGCATGCCGGGTGAGCTGTCCGGCGGCGAACAGCAGCGCGTCGCCCTGGCCCGGGCGCTGGTCAACCAGCCGTCCCTGCTGCTGGCCGACGAACCCGCGGGCAGCCTGGACAGCAAGGGCACCCGCGAGGTGATGCGGCTGCTGTCCCGCTTCCACCAGCGCGGTCAGACCATCGTGCTCGTCACCCACGACGCCCGGCTCGCCAGCGCCGCGGACCGCGTGATCAGCTTCTTCGACGGCCGCATCGCCGACGACGCGGAACTCGACGGCACGCCGTCACACGGCGCCGGGATATCCGGCGTGCTGGAACTGAGGGACTGAGCAGCGTGCGGGCCACTCTGCGCTGGGCGCATGCCGATCTGCGCACGCATCGGGGCGAGGCGCTGTTCATCGTGCTCGCCACCGCGGGAATCGTCGCCTCGCTGCTGCTCGCCGCGGCACTCTTCGGATACGCGACGAACCCCTGGCAGCGCGTCTTCACGCAGTCGCACGGCGCCCATGTGTGGATCCACACCGGCGCGTCCGCCGACGCCGGGCGGCTCGCGCGGCTGGACGGCGTCGAGTCCGTGGCGGGCCCGTACCGCACCGCGTCCGCCACCGTCGAGTCACGCGGCACCCGTGCCTATGTCGAGCTGCGCGGCGCCGTCGAGCCGCCCGCCACCGGTCGGCCGCTGCTCGTCTCCGGTCACTGGCTCGACCGCGCCCGGCCCGACGGAGTCGTCCTGGAGGACAGCCTCGCCCGTGCGCTGTGGGCCGAGCCCGGAGACACCCTCACCGTGCCCGGCACCGCACGCACCCTGACCGTCCTGGGCGTGGCCGACAGCGCCGAGTCCCGCTACCGTCCCGGCGAGCGCTCGGGGGTCGTCTGGGCGCTGCCCTCCGCGGTGTGGGGCGCGGACGGGCGTACGGGCCAGGTCATCGGTCTGCGTCTGACCGATCCCGGCGACACGGACTACGCCGTGCAGCGCGCGGTGACGGCGCTCGGCTCCGGCGCGGTCACCCAGGTGTCGAACTGGCAGCAGGCCCGCGCCGAGGCCCAGGGCGACAACCGGCTGCTGGGACAGGTCCTCGGCCTGTTCGGCCTCGGCGCGCTCCTCGCCGCCGCGCTCGCCGTGTACGGCGCGATCGGCACCCGTATCCGCGGCCATCTGCGGGACATCTCAGTACTGAAGGCGATCGGGTTCACGCCCGCTCAGGTGGTGCGCATCTTCCTGATCCAGCACGTGGTGTACGCGTCGCTGGGCGCCCTGGTCGCCGCCACGCTCACCCAGGCGCTGGGGAGCAGGATCCCCGGCCGTCTCGGCGACGCCTTGGGCGTCTGGCAGGGACTGCCCGGACACACCGCGACACTGTTGGCGGTACCGGTGGCCGCGGTGCTCTTCATCGGCGCGACGACCGGGATCGCGGCGTGGCGGGCGGGCCGGGTGCCCCCCGTACCGGTGCTGCGGGCCGCGGCACCGCCGGCCGGCCGCCTGTCGGGCGTGGCCCGCCGGGCGCTCGGACTGCGGCTGCCCCCCGCGCTCGTGCTGGGCTGGCACCAGGCGTTCCCGCGGCGGCCGCGCTCGCTGGCCACGGTCGCCCGGCTCGCCCTGCCACTGCTGCTGATCGTGGTCGCGCTGAGCGCGTGGACCACCATCGACCGCTTCCACAGCGAACCCGAGCGGATCGGCCTCGCGGCCGCGCTCACCGCGCACCCGGACGAGAGCCTCGGCGATCCGGCAGCCCGCGCCCTGCTCGCCCGCAACGCACAGGTCACCGCCGTGCACCCGGGCGCCGAGGTGGCCGCTCTGGTTCCGGGCCAGACGGCGACGATCGCACTGCGCGGGCTCGGCACGCACCAGGACCCGTACCCGTTCACGCTGGCCGAGGGCCGCCCGGCCCGCGGGCCCGACGAAGCGGTGGCCGGTCAGGGGCTGCTCGACCTGCTGGACGTACGCGTCGGGGACTGGGTGCGGATGACCGTCGGCGCGCGCCCGCAGATCCTGCACATCGTCGGCCGCAGCATCGAACCGGAGAACGGCGGCCGCGTCATCTCCACCTCGCTCGACACCTTGCGCGAGAACGACCCGGAGCTCCGCCCGACCCTCTACCAGCTCCAGTTGCGCCCCGGCGCCGACCCGGGCAAGGTCGCCGCCGAGCTGACCGCGGCCGGGCACGGGCACCTGGACGTGCACGCCGTGACCAACCCGGCCGACGGCCTCTCGCCGCTGCGCGGCGTCGTCGTCGGGCTGATCGCCGTGCTGGCCCTCATCGGGCTCATCGAGCTGCTGACCGCGATCGGCGGCACCGTGCGCGAGGGCGAGCGGGATCTGCTGGCGCTCAAGGCCATCGGGCTGTCCCCGCGGCAGATCACAGCGGTCACCGTCACAGGCACCGCCTGCACCGCGCTGGCAGCGGTCCTCGCGGGTACGGCGCTGGGGCTGCCTCTGGCGCACTGGCTGATCGACGCCCAGGGCAAGTCGAGCGGGATCGGCGCCGGTATCGCCCGGGGGCCGTCCCCCCTCCTGCTGTCGCTGTTCGGTCTGGCCGCGGTCCTGGGTGCCGCCGCCCTCGCCGCGTTCCCCGCGGGCCGCGCCGCCCGACGACGGCTCGCCGACACCCTGAGCGCGGTGGCCTGAGCCCGGGACCGGAGCGCCGTCAGAACCCGTGCCGGTTGTGTTGGTTGTACGGGTTCTGCGGTCCTTGGTACGGGTTCCGCGATCCTTGGTCGTACGGGTTCCGCGGCCCCGGCGCACCCGAGCCTTCATCTGCATGATCGCCCGGAATTCTACGGGAAGCGGGCGGACTCCCGCCGCCCGCTTTCCGTGACCCACGTGCGTCCGCGCCTACCGGCCGCGCAGCTCCCGGTACTTCGCGACGAGCGCCTTCGTCGACTCGTCCAGGCCCGGCACCTGCGCACCCTCGGTCAGCGCGGGTTCGACCCGCTTGGCGAGGACCTTGCCGAGCTCGACACCCCACTGGTCGAAGGAGTCGATGTTCCAGACAGCTCCCTGGACGAACACCTTGTGCTCGTAGAGGGCGACCAACTGGCCGAGCACCGACGGCGACAGCTCCCTCGCGAGAATCGTCGTCGTCGGGTGGTTGCCCTTGAACGTCTTGTGCGGGACCAGTTCCTCGGCCACGCCCTCGGCGCGCACCTCGTCCGGCGTCTTGCCGAAGGCGAGGGCCTGGGTCTGCGCGAAGAAGTTCGCCATCAGCAGGTCGTGCTGGGCGACCAGACCCGGCAGCAGATCGGCGACCGGCTCGGCGAAGCCGATGAAGTCCGCCGGGATCAGCTTCGTGCCCTGGTGGATGAGCTGGTAGTAAGCGTGCTGCCCGTTGGTGCCGGGCGTCCCCCACACGACCGGGCCGGTCTCCCACTCCACGTCGTGCCCGTCGCGCTCCACGGACTTGCCGTTGGACTCCATGTCCAGCTGCTGCAGATACGCCGTGAACTTCGAAAGGTAGTGCGAGTACGGCAGCACCGCATGCGACTGGGCGTTGTGGAAGTTGCCGTACCAGATGCCCAACAGGCCCATCAGCAGCGGCACATTGCTCTCGGCGGGCGCGGTGCGGAAGTGCTCGTCGACGAGGTGGAACCCGTCGAGCATCTCCCGGAAGCGGTCCGGCCCGATCGCGATCATCAGGGACAGACCGATCGCGGAGTCGTACGAGTAGCGTCCGCCGACCCAGTCCCAGAACTCGAACATGTTGGCCGTGTCGATACCGAAGTCGGCGACCTTCTCGGCATTGGTCGACAGCGCCACGAAGTGCTTGGCCACGGCCTCCTGACCGGCCTTCAGCTCGGTCAGCAGCCAGTCGCGCGCGGAGGTCGCGTTGGTGATCGTCTCGATGGTGGTGAACGTCTTCGAGGCGATGACGAACAGCGTCTCGGCCGGGTCGAGGTCACGGACGGCCTCGTGCAGGTCGGCGCCGTCCACGTTCGACACGAAGCGGACCGTGAGGTCGCGGTCGGTGAAGGAGCGCAGCACCTCGTAGGCCATCGCCGGGCCGAGGTCGGAGCCGCCGATGCCGATGTTCACGACGTTCTTGATGCGCTTGCCGGTGTGGCCGGTCCACTCGCCGGAGCGGACCCGCTCGGCGAAGTCGGCCATCTTGTCGAGCACGGCGTGCACGGCCGGGACGACGTTCTCCCCGTCGACCTCGATCACCGCGTCGCGCGGGGCGCGCAGCGCCACGTGGAGCACGGCCCGGTTCTCGGTGACGTTGATCTTCTCGCCGCGGAACATGGCGTCCCGCAGCCCGAAGACGTCGGTCGCCGCTGCCAGCTCGCGCAGCAGCCGCAGCGTCTCGTCGGTGACCAGGTGCTTGGAGTAGTCGACGTGCAGATCGCCGACCTGAAGGGTGTACCCCGCTCCGCGCCCGGGGTCGGCTGCGAACAGGTCCCGCAGATGGGTCTTGGCGAGCTCCTCGCGGTGCTTGGCCAGAGCGGTCCACTCGGGCGTCTGGTTGAGCCTGGCACGGCTGTCTGCGTTCATCTCTGGCTTCCGCCTTCTTTCCTGCGTGTGCTGCTGCTTGCCTCGCCCCACTGCCGGTCCCAACCTAATTGATCAGGGCTTGACGTGAGCTGTCGTAGCGCCGTCGTCCGGCTCAACAACAGATACGTCCGGCAGATGCGCGGGTATCAGCGAGGTGACGGCGAGCCCGAAGAGGACGGCCGCGAACAGCGCGGGCCCGTTCAGCCCGTAGGCACCCGCCACGGTGCCGCCGAGCAGGGCGCCGAGCGGGGCCCCGGAGGTGGAGGCGGTGCGGAACGCGGAGCTGACGCGGCCCACCATGGCTGCCGGGCTGCGCTGCTGCATCAGCGTGACCTGGTTGACGTTCCACACCATGCCCATCAGTCCCAGCAGTGCCATGCCCACGAGGAGTGCACCCAGGTGGCGGACGGTGCCGAGGAGTACCAGGGCCGCCGTCTGGACGCATCCACACAGGAACAGGCTCCGCACCCGTCCGATCCGGCGCGCGATCCACTGGGCCGGCACTCCCCCGGCCAGGGATCCGGCCGAGTAGGCCGTCATCGCGGCCGCGAAGCCCACGTTTCCGGCGTGCAGCCAGCCGGTCACGTGCAGGACCAGCGTGGCGATCAGGGCCCCCATGCCGATGTTGCACAGCAGTGTGGCCATGCAGACCGCGCGCAGCACCCTGTCGTGCCACAGGGTGCGCACTCCTTCGGCCACCTCCGCCCGCAGGGTGCTCCCGGCCGCCCGGGGCTCCCGCTCGGGCGCCCGGATCCGCAGGGAGGCCACGAGGGCCGCGGCCAGCAGATAGGTGAGCGCGTCGGCCGCGAACGGCGCGGCGGCCCCGAGGGTGAGCAGCAGCGGCACGAACGGGCCGGCCAGGAAACCGCCGGCGAACTGCTGGCCGGTCATCAGCCGGGCATTAGCGCTGCCCAGGGCCTCTTTGTCCACCAGGGAGGGCAGCAGGGCCGTGGACGCGTTGTCGAACAGCGTCTGGAGGGTGGTCAGGGCGAAGGCGAGCATGATCAGCAGGCCGATCGTGGCGTGGCCTAGCCCGACGGCGAGGGCGAAGCAGGCCACCAGCCCGCCGCGCACGGTGTCGACGGCCCACATCGCCCGCCGCTGGTCCACCCGGTCCGCGACCGCGCCGCCCAGCAGCCCGAAGAAGAGCCAGGGGAGGTAGCCGCAGGCCGTGACGGAGGCGATGACGAGCGGATCGTCCGTGAGCCGCACGGCGAGCAGCGGCAACGCGGCGGTGCGCAGGGCGTCCCCGAAACGCGACACCACCGCCGCGCTCCACAGGCGCCCGAAGCCCCCGCGCCACGCGGGTGCCCGCACCCCCGCCGCCTCGACCGTCGCCACAACGCCCCCTCTGGTTCCGCCACTTCAAGAACCGTAGAGGGCACCACTGACAATCGGCTCGCGGCAGCGCCGCGGGCGCTTCGCAACCGGGTCGGCACGACGGTGCGCCCGTGCGCGACCCGGCGTACGAAACGCATCCGGCCAGGCACCACGGTGCCCGGCCGGTTCTCAACCCCTAGATTTCGCCCCGCAGTTTGGCGAGCGCCTCGGCGAGGATCGCCTCGCCGTCCGCGTCGCTGCGCCGCTCCCGTACGTACGCGAGGTGCGTCTTGTACGGCTCGGTGCGCGGCGGGTCCGGCGGGTTGTCCTGGTCCTGTCCGGCGGGAAAGCCGCAGCGCGGGCAGTCCCATGTCTCGGGAACCTGCGCGTCGCTGGCGAAGCTGGGCACCGTCTCGTGCCCGTTGGAGCACCAGAAGGAGATGCGCAGCCGCGGCGCGGACTCGCCGCGCTCGGCCTCGCCCATCGGCCCCGCCCCGACCCGGCTTCCTCGGATCGCGTTGCCACTTGCCACGGTCGTAACTCCCTGCGTGATGGTGCCGCGAAGCGAGTCGGCGTGACGCTTCGCTGCGAGCGCCTCAGTCTACGTAAGGCCCAACGCGCGTCCAGTGATTGGAGTTACACCCCGGCCCCTAGACGCAAGCCCCATGATAGGCCGCGCCTGGGGGCGCGTACCGGACATGGGGCCTTACGTGCGGATTGTGCTTGCGTAATGTGCAGTTGTGCTGCTGTACCGATGCCGGTCGGTGATCAGTTGTTGACCTTCATCAGGATGCCGAGCACGACAATGGACGCGAACCAGAGCAGACCGATCACCACGGTGATGCGGTCGAGGTTGCGCTCGGCGACCGAGGAGCCACCGACGGACGACTGCATGCCGCCACCGAACATGTCGGAGAGACCGCCGCCCTTCCCCTTGTGCATCAGCACCAGCAGCATCAGCAGCAGGCTGAAGACGATCAGGGCGATCGAGAACCCCAAAACCACGGCTGGACCAACTTCCTCGGAACTGAATGGACGACGGGGGCCGAAGCCTACTGGGTGAGCACCTCAAGCCCACTCCGAAGGCCACGACCCCCGCAAGGGTACGACGAATCGCCGCTAGCGCATACTTACTGGTCGCGGAAGCGGACGATCTTGACGAACTCGTCGGCGTCCAGGGAGGCACCGCCGACCAGGGCGCCGTCGATGTCGGGCTTCGCCATGATCTCCGCGACATTGCCGGACTTCACGGAGCCGCCGTACTGGATGCGGACCTGGTCGGCCACTTCCTGGGAGTACAGCTCGGCCAGCCGGGCGCGGATCGCCGCGCAGACCTCCTGGGCGTCGTCGGAGCCGCAGACCTTGCCGGTGCCGATGGCCCAGACCGGCTCGTACGCGATCACGATCGACTCGGCCTGCTCGGCCGGGACGTCCTTGAGACCCCCGTCGACCTGGGAGAGCGTGTGCGTGACGTGGCTGCCCGCCTCGCGGATGTCCAGTTCCTCGCCGACGCACAGGATCGGGGTCAGGCCGTGCTTGAAGGCGGCCTTGACCTTGGCGTTGACGATCTCGTCGGTCTCGTTGTGGTACTGCCGGCGCTCGGAGTGGCCGATCGCCACGTACGTGCACTTCAGCTTGGACAGCATCGGGCCCGAGATCTCGCCGGTGTAGGCACCGGAGTCCTGCGCCGAGAGGTCCTGCGCGCCGTACTTGATCTTGAGCTTGTCACCGTCGACCAGGGTCTGCACGGAGCGCAGGTCGGTGAAGGGCGGCAGGACGGCGACCTCACAGGCCTCGTAGTCCTTGTCGGCCAGAGCGAAGGCAAGCTTCTGGACGTGCGCGATGGCCTCGAGGTGGTTGAGGTTCATCTTCCAGTTGCCCGCCATCAGCGGCATACGGGTCGTCATGCGGGGTCAGTCCTCCAGTGCGGCGAGGCCGGGGAGCGTCTTGCCCTCGAGATATTCGAGAGAGGCGCCGCCACCGGTCGAGATGTGACCGAATGCCTTCTCGTCGAAGCCCAGGATGCGGACGGCCGCGGCGGAGTCGCCGCCGCCGACGACCGTGAAGGCCGGGGATTCGACGAGGGCCTGGGCGACCGCCTTGGTGCCCTCGGCGTAGTCGGGGTGCTCGAAGACGCCCATCGGACCGTTCCAGAAGACGGTGGCCGCGTCGGCGAGCTTCGAGGCGTACAGCTTGCGGGTCTCCGGACCGATGTCCAGGCCCTCCTGGTCGGCCGGGATGGCATCCGCGGCGACGGTGGTGGGGTTGGCGGGGGCCTTGGTCTTGAGGTCCGGGAACTCCGGAGCGACCAGGACGTCGACGGGGAGGACCAGCTCGACGCCGTTCTTCTCCGCGCGGTCCATGTACTCCTTGACGGCCGGAACCTGGTCCTCCTGGAGGAGGGAGATGCCGACCTCGTACCCCTTGGCCTTGAGGAAGGTGTACGCCATGCCACCGCCGATGAGCAGACGGTCGGCCTTGCCGAGCAGCTGGTCGATGACGGCGAGCTTGTCGGAGACCTTGGCGCCGCCGAGCGCGACGACGTAGGGGCGCTTGACGTCCTCGGTGAGCTTCTTCAGGACGCTGACCTCGGTGGCGATGAGGTAGCCCGCGTAGTGCGGAAGGCGCGCCGGGAGGTCGTACACGGAGGCGTGCTTGCGGTGCACGGCACCGAAACCGTCGCCTACGTAGACATCGGCCAGGGCGGCGAGCCGGTCGGCGAACTCGCCGCGCTCGGTGTCGTCCTTGGACGTCTCGCCCGGGTTGAAGCGCAGGTTCTCGATCACGGCGACCTGGCCGGGCTGGAGGCCGTTCACGGCGTCGTGGGCGGCGGGGCCGACGGTGTCCTGAGCGAACGCCACGGGGGCGCCGAGCAGTTCACCGAGACGCTCGGCGGGCTGCAGCAGGGAGAACGCCGGGTCCGGGGCGCCCTTGGGGCGGCCCAGGTGCGAGGCGACGACCACCTTGGCGCCCGCTTCGGCGAGGGCCTTGATGGTGGGCAGGACGGCGCGGATACGGCCGTCGTCGGTGATGAGGCCGTCGGCCAGCGGCACGTTCAGGTCGGCGCGGACGAAGACCCGCTTGCCGTCCACGCCTTCGGCGAGAAGTTCGTCGATCGTCTTCATGAAGGGACTCCTAGGAGGGCTCTGTGTTGTCCGGGAGGGCTGATCGATCCGTGCACAGAGCAGGGCTCGGACAACGCGGCTGTGCGCTGCCCGAGCCCTGCTCTCACATCAGAGGTGCCTGCTCCGGGACTTAGAGCTGGCCGCCGACGAAGACCGTGAGGTCGACGAGGCGGTTGGAGTAGCCCCACTCGTTGTCGTACCAGCCGAGGATCTTCACCGAGTTGCCCTCCTGAACCATCGTCAGGGAGGAGTCGAAGGTGCAGGAGGCCGGGTCGCCGACGATGTCCGAGGAGACGATCGGGTCCTCGGTGTACGACAGGTAGCCCTTGAGGTCGCCGTCGTCGGAGGCCTTCTTGAACGCGGCGTTGACCTCGTCCTTGGTGACCTCGCGCTGCAGCTGCACGACCAGGTCGGTGGCCGAACCGGTCGGGACCGGGACACGCATGGCGATGCCGTCCAGCTTGCCCTTGAGCTGCGGGAGGACCAGGGCGGTGGCCTTGGCGGCACCGGTCGTGGTCGGGATGATGTTCTCGGCGGCGGCGCGGGCGCGGCGCAGGTCCGAGTGCGGGAAGTCCAGGATGCGCTGGTCGTTCGTGTACGCGTGGACCGTCGTCATCAGGCCCTTGACGATGCCGAAGTTCTCGTCGAGCACCTTGGCCATCGGCGCCACACAGTTGGTGGTGCAGGAGGCGTTGGAGATGATGTTGTGCTGCGCCGGGTCGTACTTGTCCTGGTTGACACCCATCACGATGGTGATGTCCTCGTCCTTGGCCGGAGCCGAGATCAGGACCTTCTTGGCACCGCCGGCGATGTGCTTCTCGGCGTCGGCCTTCTTGGTGAAGATGCCGGTCGACTCGATGACGATGTCGACGCCCAGCTCGCCCCACGGGATGTCGGCGGGGTTGCGCTCGGAGAGCACCTTGATGGTGTGGCCGTCGACGGTGATCGTGTCGGCGGTGTGCGACACCTCGGCCTTGAGGCGGCCCAGGATGGTGTCGTACTTCAGCAGGTGAGCGGTGGTCGCGGTGTCACCCAGGTCGTTGACAGCCACGATCTCGATGTCAGCACCCTGCTCCAGCAGCGCGCGGAAGTAGTTACGACCGATGCGGCCAAAGCCGTTGATGCCTACGCGGATCGTCACGAACCGATCTCCTCGTTAGGTACGCCGACTCAGTGCCGGCGAGTTGTATGGGATGTCCCCGACCGCCTACGACCCTACCTCCCTGAGGCGTCTGCGGTGACATCCAGATGCCCCATACACGGCAGGGTGTTCCGTACCCACCAGTAGGGGTACGGAACACCCTCGATGTTGACGAGATAGTCACACAGGGTTAGCTCTTCAGCGCCCCGAGCGCCTTCTTGATGAGGGCCGCGCGGTCGGCCGCCGCGGTGACGTGCTCCAGGCCGAAGCCCAGTAGCACCGTGTCGTCCGTGGTGATGCCGCCGTACGTCTTGAACAGCTCTCCGTAGCGCGCCCAGTCCTTGAGCACGGAGGGGCTGCCCGCAGGCGGTCCGGAGGCGCTCCAGGGCCCGAGGGAGGTCTCGAAGCCCTCGGTCTCGGTGGCCGCCCCGCCGACGACGAGGGAGGCGTTGTCCGCGAGGACGCCGTGACCGCCGGTGTTCGGGTCGGTGATGTAGCTCAGTGACACCTCGACCGACTTGCCGGCGTACGCACTGAGGTCGAAGTTGACCTGCTGCCAGCCGCTGGAGGCGCCGGTGAAGCTGTTCCACGCCCCGCTGGTACCGGTGTTGGCGCAGCCGGTGGAACTCACCGTCAGGTACCGCTTGAGGAACGGGTGCTCCCTGACCAGGAATCCGGCCTCGCACTCCGCGGGGACCGCGGTGCTGGTGGCGCCGCCCGCCTCGGGGAGCGTCGTCCAGTCGTCGGCACCGGTGGTGTGGGCCTCCAGCACCGCGTGGTCGTAGCCGGGCTCGGTGTCCCACAGGAGCTGGGTGCGCAGCGTCGGCTTGTCGGCGGCGCTGACACCGGTGAGGTCGATGGTCCGGGTGAGACGCTTGTAGGCGTCGTCGGTGTGCACGGCGGCGGCCATGTACGAGCCCGCGTAGGGCCCGTACGGGTTGACGGTCCCGGCGAACTGGCCCGCTCCCGCGCTCGACCCGAACTGCGGGTACTGCGCGGGCGCCAGCGAGTCCGAGGTGACGCCGTAGGTACCCGCCGTGTTCAGCGGATTGCCGGGCGCGTCGCCGAGCGCTCCCGTGAAGCCGGTGAGCTTTCCGGAGCCGGCGAATCCGTTGGCCCCGGGAGTGGACGTACGGGAGTAGGCACCCAGGTAGTACTGGCTGAAGTCGTTCGAAAGGGTGCCGCCGCCGAGGTCGACGTTGCCGCCGGCCTGCTCGCCCGCCTCGATCAGTTTGCCGCCCTCGTTGAGAAAGGCGCGCAGTTGGAGCTGGGTGGCGTTGCCCGGCCGTGCGGCGCCGGTGTAGTGGACGACCGTCTTGAAGTGGTCGAGCACGCCGAGCGCGTCGGGCGCGCCCAGGGCCGCCACGTCCCAGACGAGGGGCTTCCTGCCGTTGGCCTTCAAGGCATCGACGTAGGCCTGGGACTGCGTGGCGGTCGCGCCCTCCTCGGCGACGACCAGCGTGTCGGCACTGGGCCGCTGGGCCACGGTGTACGTGAAGTGCGTACTGGAGGTCTTCTTGCCGCTCCTGGTCTTACCGGTGAACCACACCTCGACCTTGTCACCGGGGTCGCCGTCCTTCACCTTGGCGCGGTACTCGTCGAAGTAGAGGTTGTCCTTGCCGCCGTAGGTCTCGCCGCCCTTCCAGGCCTTGAGCGCCATGTCCAGCGTACGGCCGCCGTTGACGCGGTACTTGAGCTCCTTGTCGCGTACGGACTTGCGGACGACGACGGAGACCGTCTGGTCGGCGCCACGGGAGTACGACGTCGTGAAGGTGGCCGGGGTGAAGTCGGGCGCGTCGAGGCCCACCGAGGACGACGGCTGGTCGGGGTGGGCCGCGGTCTCGGCGACGGAGAGCGCGAACGGGACGTTCTTCTCGAACTCCTGCTCGATCAACTTCTCGTCGTCCGGGAAGGTGAAGACCGAGGCGCAGTCGGCCGCGTTCCAGGCGTCGTTCGGATCGAGGTCCGAGGCGGTCTGGCAGGTCGACATCTCGGGGGTGAACATCGCCATGCCGTTGACGTTGCCCGCGTGGCCGTCCGCCTCGCCGTTGGTCGTGTAGAGCTCCGAGGAGACCTGGGGGTGGTAGCCCGGGATCGCGGAGTTCTCGGGGGTTCCGGCGAGCGCCTTGTAGAGCACGTCGTCCGGGGTGGGCGTCGCCACCTGCCAGCCCACTCCGTAGAGGAGCAGTTCGGCGGCGGAGTGGTAGTTGATGCCGTACGTGAAGCCGATCCGCTTCTCGAAGGCGTCGAGCGCCTTGGTCTCGGGCTCGGAGCCGGGGCTCGCGCCGCGGTAGGTCTCATTGGTGGGGTTGGGTGACGAACCCTCGTCGTCGTAGCCCCACTTGTAGGCGAAGTTGCGGTTGAGGTCGACACCGTCACCGGTGGAGATGACCCCGTCGCCGTTCACGTCCCGCAGGTTCTTGCGCCACTGGCGGGCGTCGGCGTCCTTGAACGTGTAGTCGTAGCCGTCGGGGTTGGCCGACAGGACGAACCACAGCTCGGTGGAGTCGACGATCTTCTTGATGCGTTTGTCCGTGGAGTAGTTGTCCAAGTAGTAGTGCATCAGACGCCGTGTCATCTCCGGCGTGATCCACTCGCGCGCGTGCTGGTTGGACATGTACAGCACGGACGGCTTGGAGCCGTCCTTGGTCTTCTTCGCGCCCTTGGTCAGTTTGAGCGCGAGGATGTCCTGGCCGTTGACCGTCTTGCCGAGGGAGACGACCTTGGTGAGGTCGGGGTGGGCGGCACCGGTCTTGACGATCTCCTCCTGGAGATTGCCCTTGCCGCTGTACGGGCGGAACACGCCCTGGGCCGCGTTCTCCACCCGCGCCTCGGCCTTGGCCGTCAGGGTGTGCTCGGTGAGGTGGACGCCCTGCTTCTCCAGCTTCTCGGCCTGCTGGTCGGTCACGTAGACCTCGACCGCGCTCCTGCCGTTCTTCCACGTCGTGTCGCCGAGTTCGTGGCCGTCCTGCCCGGCCGCGAGCAGCAGGGGTACCTGCTGCTTCGCGATCTCCGCGTGGAACACCTTCACGGCGTTCGCGTCGGGCTTGGGTGAACCGCCGTTCTGCGCCTGGGCGATGGGCGCCATGCCCGCACCGCCCAGCAGGAGCGCGCCCGTAGCGAGGATCGCTCTCGCTCTTCGTCTCATGAGCCCCCCTTGCGTGAGTCCGCCACAGCAGCGAACAGATGCCAGGCTCATGACACTTCATGGTCAAGTCAAGGGTGCCTCACAGGAACGCAAACGCCGGTGCCGATGTCCCAAGTGGGCATCGGCACCGGCGTGTTGGGCGTCTGTCGATCGATCGGACCGATCAGCCGGCGAGGTTGTCCGCCATCTCCTCCGTGAGGTTCGACTCCGTCCCGGGGATGCCGAGATCCTGGGCCCGCTTGTCGGCCATCGCGAGCAGCCGCCGGATACGGCCGGCGACGGCGTCCTTGGTCAGCGGCGGGTCGGCGAGCGCGCCCAGCTCCTCCAGGGAGGCCTGCTTGTGCTCCATGCGCAGCCGTCCGGCGGCCGCGAGGTGCTCGGGCACCTCGTCCGCGAGGATCTCCAGGGCACGCTGCACGCGGGCCCCGGCGGCGACGGCGGCACGGGCCGAGCGGCGCAGGTTGGCGTCGTCGAAGTTGGCGAGCCGGTTGGCCGTGGCGCGGACCTCGCGGCGCATCCGCCGCTCCTCCCAGGCCAGCACCGACTCGTGCGCTCCGAGGCGGGTGAGCAGCGCGCCGATCGCGTCTCCGTCACGGACGACCACGCGGTCCACGCCGCGCACCTCGCGGGCCTTCGCGGCGATCGAGAGCCGACGGGCGGCGCCGACGAGCGCGAGCGCGGCCTCCGGACCCGGGCAGGTCACCTCCAAGGAGGAGGAGCGGCCCGGCTCGGTGAGCGAGCCGTGCGCCAGGAAGGCCCCGCGCCAGGCCGCCTCGGCGTCGCAGGTGGCCCCCGAGACCACCTGCGGCGGGAGGCCCCGGATCGGGCGGCCCCGGCCGTCCACGAGCCCCGTCTGGCGGGCCAGCTGGTCGCCGCCCGCGACGACCCGTACGACATACCGGGAGCCGCGGCGCAGACCGCCGGGCGCCATCACGATCAGTTCGGAGCTGTGGCCGAAGATCTCCAGAATGTCCCGCTTCAGCCGGCGCGCCGCCATCGCGGTGTCCAGCTCCGCCTCGATCACAATCCGGCCGCTCACCAGGTGGAGGCCGCCGGCGAACCGCAGAATGGCGGAGACCTCCGCCTTTCTGCAGCAGGTCCGGGTGACGGGGAGCCGGGAAATTTCATCCTTCACCGCTGCCGTCATCGCCATGGGCCGATCCTTCCATGCATCCGAAAAATACGGTCGTACGCGGCGGCCAACAGCTCCGGGTCGTGCCGAGGAGATCCGTCGGTCCGGGCCACCGGCGCCAGCTCGACCGCGGCGCCGAACCGCTTGGCGGCGTCGGCGAGTGAGTCGCGATCGGGCACGGCGGCCTCGTCGGCCAGCACCACGTCCAGGGCGAGTTTAGGGGCGTGTCGTCCCAAAACCTCCAAATGACGCTGCGGGGAGAAGCCCTCGGTTTCTCCGGGCTGCGGGGCGAGGTTCAGGGAGAGTACCCGGCGCGCCTTCGTCTCGGTGAGCGCATCGAGGAGCTCGGGCACGAGAAGGTGCGGAATCACCGAGGAGAACCAGGAGCCGGGGCCGAGGACCACCCAGTCCGCGTCGAGGACCGCCGCCACGGCCTCGGGGACGGCCGGCGGGTCGGCGGGGACGACGTGCACGGACTGCACCTCACCGGGGGTGAGGGCCACGGTCGCCTGTCCCCGTACCGTGTCCACGTCCTCGGGCCGCTCCGGGTCGTGCCCCTTGACCAGGGCCTGGAGCTCCAGGGGTACGGCGGACATGGGCAGCACCCGGCCGTGCGCGCCGAGGAGCCTGCCGACCAGGTCCAGGGCCTGGACATGGTCGCCGAGCTGTTCCCACAGAGCGACGATCAGCAGATTGCCGACCGCGTGCTCGTGCAGATCGCCCTGGGACTGGAAGCGGTGCTGGATGACGCGGGCCCAGGTCTGGCCCCAGTCGTCGTCGCCGCACAGCGCGGCCAGGGCCTTGCGCAGGTCGCCGGGCGGCAGCACGCCCAGCTCGTCGCGCAGGCGCCCGCTGGAACCGCCGTCGTCGGCCACGGTGACGACGGCGGTGAGGTCGCCGGTGATCCGGCGCAGCGCGGCGAGCGAGGCGGACAGCCCCATGCCGCCGCCGAGGCCCGTCACGCGTAACTCGCCTTCGGCGCCGCGGTATCCGTGCATGACCACGTTGGTGGCCAGCTC